>NZ_JBHUDX010000059.1:4778-23256 GCF_042678285.1 Streptomyces caeni | reverse complement strand
GCGGGCTGCTCCTGGTGGCGGCCGCCGGGGGCGTTCCGCGCGCGGCGCTGTCCGCCGCGTGGGCGGTACCCGGCTATCTGGTGTGCGGGGTGGCGCTGCTCGCGGCGATGCGCGGACCGGTGCCGGCGCCCGTGCGCCACGGCTTCGCCCGGGCCTCGGGCGCCGTGCAGGTCCTGGCGGTGGCGTGGGCGCTGCCCGTGGTCGTCGTCGCGCTGCTGGGGCCGTTCGGCTGGACCGCACGGATCTGGTCCGGGGCTCCGCAGGACATGCGCGCCGCGGTGACGGTGGACGCGCCCTGGCCGCCTCACGCCGCTACCGCGGCACTGGTGCTCGCGGTCGTCGCGGCGGTGGCGGCCGGTGTCGCCCGCACCCCGACGGCCTGGTGCGCGCAGGCCGCCGCCGGGGCGGTGGCCCTGGCGTGGGCGAGCGCACTCGTCCTCCCGGCCACACTGGAACTGCCTTACGCAGCGGGGCTGTTCGCCCAGGGACTGACGGCGGCGGCGATGCTGGCCGTGGCGGCCTGCGCGCGTCGGACGCCGGTGTCCGCCACCGCCCTGCTCCTGTCCCTCCTCACCGCTGCCGGTCTGGCTCTCCTCTCCCTCCCCTCCCGGGGCGCCACCGTGGCGGTGCCCGCCGCGCTGACCGCGCTCTTGGCGGTCGCCGCCGTGCGCGGGCGGCTGACCGCGGTCTGTGCGAGCGCCTCGCTGGCGGCCGCGACGGGCCTGGCCTGTGCCGTGGGTGCCGTCGCCGGACTGCCCGCCGCGCACATCGCGTTGCCGGTTCTGGCCGTTTCCGCCGCCGCGGCCGTGCTCGCGGCGCGGGTGCCCGGGGCGGCCGTTCCGGTCGAGGCCATGGGCGCTCTCTCGGGGCTGGTGGCCATCGGGCTGGCCGTCACCGACGGACCGGTGCTGGCGCTCGTACTGGCGCTGTGCGGGGTGGTCGCCGCGGGCACCGCCCTGCGCGCGGACCGCCGTGGGGCCGGGTACGTGGCCGCGGCGCTGTTCGTGCCGGCCGCCTGGGTGCGGCTCGCGTGCTGGTCGGTGGGCGCCCCGGAGGCGTACGCCCTGGCGGTGACGGTGCCCGCGCTGGCCGTGGGGTTCGTCCGGCGGCACCGGGACCCCCTGGCCTCGTCCTGGACGGCGTACGGACCGGGGCTCTCGGCGACCCTCGTGCCGAGCCTGCTGACGGCCTGGGGCGACGCGGACCGGCCGCGCCCGCTGCTGCTGGGCGCCGTCGCGCTCGCCCTCACGCTGCTGGGCGCCCGGCACCGCCTCCAGGCTCCGCTCGTCCTCGGCGGCGGCGTCCTGGTACTGGACGCGCTGCATGAACTCGCCCCTTACCTGGTGCAGTTGGCGGGCATACTCCCCCGCTGGCTGCCTCCCGCACTCGCCGGGCTGCTGCTCCTCTCGGTCGGCGCGACCTATGAGCAACGGATCCGTGACGCCCGGAGGGTACGAGAGGCGCTGGGACGAATGCGCTGAGACCGCTCGCGGCGTCCTCTCCCCCGGCAGCGCCAGGTCCCGGCGCGCGAACTGCGCCGCCCGCACGCCGGGGCACGAATTCCCCTTTGGACCTGCGACTTGGATCTCGCCGCTCACCGCTGCCGCCGCAGGTCCGGAGAAATCCAGCTGCGTTCTGGAATACGTCCGGCGGATTTCCACCGCCAGCGGGTCTGAAGCGTCTCCCAAAACGCTGGGCAATCCCGAAAATCCGTTGCGCGGGCCGGTCGGCGCGGAGCGCAGGGGCGGCTGCCCCGTCCCGCGGCGGGCAGCCGTCCGCCAGGGCGCGGACCGGGTCCGCCGGGTGTCCCCCGCCCGTCGCCGCGGGCGGCGCCCTCCGAGTACCGCGAAGCGACCCCGCCTCCGGGCGGCGGGCGCGAACCGCCCCTCCGCCCGGCGGCCCGGGGCCGGCGGTGCACGGCCGCGGCAGCCTGTCTTGATCGCCACGACGGCCCGGCGCGGCGTGGCCGCCGGGCCGCGGCCGCGGCGGGGCAGGGCGGGCATACGAGAAGGGCGGCGCGCCCCGCGTCGTTCGCGAGCACACGCCGCCCTCGGTGCTGTGGGCGATACTGGGATCGAACCAGTGACCTCTTCGGTGTGAACGAAGCGCTCTCCCGCTGAGCTAATCGCCCGGGCGCAGGAAGAAGGTTACCCCATGTCAGGGGGTGCCTCCGACCGCGGACCGGATCACTGGTCCTGGATGTTCCAGGGCATCGCGAGGCCGAACTTCCAGATGTAGACCCCGAGGAGGACGGCCGTGATCGCCACACCGGCCGCCGTCAGGATGAGGTTGCGGCGGCGCACCTTGGGGTCGAGAGCGCGCTGGGCCGCCTCCGTGACTTTGCGCTTCGTCCATCGGAGCACCAGCTGGGCCCAGACGAACTCGGTCGCCCAGATCGCCATGCCGGCGAAGATCACCAGCCAGCCCGGGCCCGGCAGGGGCAGCATCACCACGCCCCCGGCGACGACCGCGAGACCGACCACGAAAACGCCCACCTGCCAGCTCACATGCAGCGCCCGCCGAGCCTTGACGAATTCCGGCGCCCGGGAACCGAGCGCCCGCTCGCCTTCCGGTTCCTGCGCGGCCACGGCGATCTCGCCCCGTTCGTCACTCCCCGTATTCATAACCTCCAACCTACCGGAGAGAAACCGGTCACCGGAATGGTCGTACCGCCCGAACCGCATCTCGGCCGGAAGAGCTACGTAAAGACAGGCAAAACGCTCAGAGGGGTTTACAACGGCACCGTAGGTGGCATGTCGATTTCGCCGACGTGCGAATCCCCGAGCGCACACTGAGCGAAAGGCCTTGGCGCTTATGAACACCACGGTCAGCTGCGAGCTGCACCTGCGCCTCGTTGTGTCGAGCGAGTCCTCACTGCCTGTACCCGCAGGACTGCGGTATGACACGGCCGATCCCTATGCCGTGCACGCCACCTTCCATACCGGAGCCGAGGAAACGGTCGAGTGGGTGTTCGCCCGCGACCTCCTCGCGGAGGGTCTGCACCGGCCCACAGGGACCGGTGACGTCCGCGTCTGGCCGTCCCGCAGTCACGGCCAGGGCGTGGTCTGCATCGCCCTCAGCTCCCCGGAGGGCGAGGCCCTGCTCGAGGCCCCGGCGCGGGCCCTGGAGTCCTTCCTGAAGCGGACGGACGCGGCCGTGCCGCCCGGCACGGAGCACCGCCATTTCGATCTCGACACGGAGCTCTCCCACATCCTGGCGGAGAGCTAGCGCGAGACAGCAAGCCGCCCGGCGCCGTCCACTCGGGGAGACGGCTCGGGCCAGGACAACCGCAAACGGCACACTTGGGCGCCGTCGCCGCGAGCCCACGCGGAGACGGCGCTCAGACATGCACGGAGAGCGACGCGGGCAATTCCCTGCGTGATGGACGAGGGCGGCGGCGGTGGCCGGAAATCGTCGCGGCCGTCACCGGGAGTCCCCGTCTCGGGCTGCGGCGGCCCCCCGGCGGCGGCGAGCCGCTAGGCTCGGCCAGCATCGGCGGGCGCCCGCCCGACCTTCAGGCCAGGGAGCGAAACGTGCTGATCACCCACGACACCCGGTTCGCGCTCGACCTCGTGGTGGATCTGGTGAACACCGCGCCCGAGGGCGACGAGCCGGACGCCCTCCCGGACGTCGCCGCCCTCCACGCCTTCGCGCGCAGCCACCGCCTGAGCGACGTCGGCGTCCTGTCGGAGTTCGACCTCTCGGCGGTGCGCAAGATCCGCGGGCGGTTCGCCGCGGTCTTCTCCGCGGCGGACGCCCGCACCGCGGCCGGGCTGATCAACGAGCTGGTGGCGGCGGCGGGGACCACCCCCCGGCTGACCGACCACGACGGCTACGACTGGCACGTGCACTACTTCGCGCCGGGCGCCTCCCTCGCCGATCACATCGGCGCGGACTGCGGGATGGCGCTGGCGTTCTTCGTGGTGGCCGGGGAGCAGGAGCGGCTGCGCCGCTGCGAGGCGCCCGACTGCCGGCGCGCCTTCGTGGACCTGTCCCGCAATCGTTCCCGCCGCTACTGCGACAGCCGCACCTGCGGCAACCGCCTCCATGTGGCCGCCTACCGGGCGCGCCGGAAGGAAGCGGCGGGCTGAGCGGCGAGCCGTGGGGGGGGAGGGGGACGAGCGGCGACGGCATGGACGCCGATGGGGACACGGAGCGGGGACGACCGGGCGCACCCGAGCGGGGCGGCCGGCCACGACCGGGGGAACGGTGCGCCGCGATGCGGTGGCGGGGCTGACGGAGCCCTCGGCGGGTGACGCCAGGGGCTCCGCATACGGCTCAGAGCAGCAGCAGGTCGTGCAGTGATGCCATGAGCAGCAGACAGCCGATCACCGCAAGGAAGATCATCAGCGGTGGCTGGGAAAGCGCGAAGAGACAACCCCGGCGCTCCTCGGGAGGAGCAACGGTGTCACTCTGGGTTCTGTCCAGCATCTCGCGGCGATGATGGCGCAGTCGGCACCCGCAACGCGATCAACACGCCCGGAATGTCAGGGAGTTCGCCAATATCCGCCCCGTGCGGAACGAAGATGATCTCGGTGTGCGCCCCTGTGATCATCGGGCGTCGTGGTCCGACCGCCGTGCCGTTTCAAGCGTCATATGCCGTGCTTCTTGAGGATGGCCTCGATGTCGCTGAAGTCGTCCGGGCTGTCGGTCTTCCGGGGCGAGGCCGTGGGCCCGATCGCCCTCCTGTCCCCGGTGCCCCCTGCGCCCAGCGCGGGCCCGGAGGCCGAGGGGGCCTCCTGCTGCCGCTGTGCGGCCTTCGCCTCCCTGCGCTCCTTGCGGGTCCCGCCGCCCCGGCGCTCCACGGCGCGTGTGGCCGCGAACAGGAGCCAGGCGGCGCCCAGCACACCGAAGCCCGCCCATGCGGTGGGGCTGAACGCGGTGTCGGCCAGCCAGCCCACGACCCCCGCCATCACCAGACCGACGGGCACGAGCGCGTACGCGGCGATGCGGGCCGCCGCGAGGAATCGCTTGCGATAGGCCGTGACCGCGGCGATGCCCAGGCCGGCCGCGGAGACGGCGGAGCATACTGTCTCGGCGATCATCCGGTCCTCCAGGCGGTGGTCGGTCGGGCAGGGTGGGTTCGTCCTCTCCATCCTGCACCGCCCCGCACCCGGTGCGCCACGGCCGGACCGGACATCGGGGACATCTCCGGGTCGGCTCCTCCCCAGGGTGCGGGCCCGCCTCCACCCCTGACACCACGGGACCCGGCCGCCCCTCTGCCCCGGCCGCGGGGGCACGTTCGGGACACCCCGCCGATGCTGGGAGACTGGTGACCATGAGTGACTCCTCCCCCGCGCCCACCGCCCCCGTTCTGGAAGTGTGGTGCGAGCTGCAGTGTCCCGACTGCCGCAGCGCCCTCGACGACCTGCGCGCGCTGCGCGCCCGGTACGGCGACCGGCTGGAGCTGCGGCTGCGCCACTTCCCGCTCGACAAGCACCGGTACGCCTTCGCCGCCGCGCAGGCCGCCGAGGAGGCGCTGGAGCAGGGGCGGGGCTGGGCGTACATCGAGGCCGTGCTCGGGCGGGTCGAGGAACTGGACCGGAAGGGAGAGGCGCTCCTCGTGGAGGTGGCCGGCGAACTCGGCCTTGACGCCGAGGAGTTCGACACGGCACTGATCGACGGCCGGCACATCCTGGTCGTCGACGCCGATGTGGCCGAGGGGAAGGCGATCGGCGTCACCGGCACCCCGACGTACGTCATCGGGGGCGAGCGCCTCGACGGCGGCAGGAGCCAGGAAGGGCTGCGCGAGCGCATCGAGGCGTTCGCGGACCGGCTGCTGGCCGAGCGGGAGGTCTGACCTCCCGGGACCGCGCCCTCCCGCTCCCGGCGTCGGCCTGCCCCCGACGCCGTCCGGCGGTCACACCAGCGGCTTGTAGAGCATGTACTGCGTCGTCTCGTACCCGAGCGACTCGTACAACCGCTCGGCCGGGGTGTTCCCCGCGAACACGTTGAGCCCGAGGACCCGGCAGCCGGCGGTGATCGCCTGGATCTCCGCCAGCAGCATGAGCGTGCGCCCGTGCCCCCGGCCGCGGTGAGCCGGATCGGCCTCGACGTCGAAGACGTGGGCGCCCTCCTCGCGCAGCCCCGTCCACAGGGTGCCCACCCGCGTCCCCTCGTGCTCCAGGACGCTGAACCGCATGTTCTCGGTGGCGAGCCCCTGCGGCAGGAACTGCTCGTGGTCTCGGCGGGCCCGGGCGTACGCCTCGGCCTCCGGCACACCCCGCTCCATCCAGGTGCGCGCGTAGTGCTCCGCCTGGGTCGTCTGCCACGCGTCGTACTCGGCCCGGGTCATGGACCGCGCGCCGCTGCCGGGGGGCAGCTCGGGCGGGATGTCGCCGAGCCGCTTCCGCATGCCCCGGTTGCGGAGGACGTAACCGAGCGTGTGCGTGAGCCGCAGCGCCGCCTCCGCGTCCCCGGGCACGCCGGCCTCGATCCGGTGGCAGCCCCAGCCGCGCGCCACCTCTTCCGCGGCGAGCGCGGCCACCGTGCCCCGCCCGCGGCGCCGGTCCGGCTCCTCGATGCGCAGGTCCAGGATCTGGGCCACCGACTCGCCGAAGGCGGGAGAGGTGCCGAGGTGGATCACGCCCACGGGGCGGCCGTTCACACACACCTGGTACCGGCGGGAGAGCGTCCCGTCGGTCGCGCGCTGAAGCGGCTCGGTCGGCCGCAGGGTCGTGGTCATCACGGGTGTTCTACACGGCCGGTGCGCTTGCGTCATCCCATATTGCCCGCCCTGGCGGTCCCCGACGGGGCTCGTGGGGATCAGGGATCCAGGTCGTCGCCGGACCGCTCGTCGAAGATCCGCATGGCCTTGGCGGTCACCGGTCCCGGCGCGCCCGGCAGTTCACGGCCGTCGACCCGGTGGACGGCCTGGACGTCCCGCAGCGTGGAGGTGAGGAACACCTCCTCCGCGTGCTCCAGGACGTCCAGCGGAAGGTCGCTCTCCTTGGCCCCGGTCCACTCGGCGGTGAGCGCACGTGTGACGCCCGCGAGGCAGCCGGAGGACAGCGGCGGGGTGTGGATCTCGCCGTCGAGGACGACGAAGACGTTGGACCCGGTGCCCTCGCAGAGCTGTCCGACCGTGTTGGCGAACAGCGCCTCGGATGCGCCCTGTCGGGAGGCCCGGGCGAGCGCGACGACGTTCTCGGCGTACGAGGTGGTCTTGAGACCGGCCAGTGCTCCGCGCTCGTTGCGGGTCCAGGGCACGGTGATCACGGCGGTGGAGTCGGGGCGCCGGGCGGCCTCGCCGAGGGCGACGACGAGGGTCGGGCCCGCGTCGCCGCGGTCGGAGCCGAGCGGCCCGTGACCGCCGGTGTAGGTGATCCGCAGACGGCCCAGAGGCATGGGGTTGGCTTCCAGCACGGCGGCACAGGCGCGGCGGACCTCGTCCAGGTCGGGGTCCGCGAGGCCCAGGCCGCGCGCCGAGCGGGTGAGCCGGTCGAGATGGCGGCTCAGCGCGAAGGGCCGCCCGTGCGTGGCCTTGACGGTCTCGAAGACGCCGTCGCCGACGGTCAGTCCGTGGTCGAGGACGGAGACGCGGGCGGACTCGAGGTCCTGCAGCCTGCCGTCGAGCCAGAGCTTCACTGGTGATACCTCGCAAGGTGGTGGTGGAAGCGTCCTCCGACGCATGTGCCCGGCCGGGCTCCGCGCCGGCGGCGCCCCCGGACGGGACGTGCCCCGGACGGGCACGGCACGCGGGGGTCACCGCGATCCCGTGTCCTGGTACTCCCCCGACGCTACCGCGAGCAGCCGGGCGGCCTTCAGCTCGGTCTCGCGCCACTCGCCCTCGGGGTCGGAGCCCCAGGTGATGCCCGCTCCGGCGCCGAAGCGCAGCACGGCCGCGCCGTCGGCGGTGCGGTCGATCCAGAAGGTGCGGATGCCGACGGCCAGCTGGCCCACCCGCCGGTCCGCGTCGACCCAGCCGATCGCGCCGCAGTAGGGACCGCGGGGCGCGCTCTCCAGGGCGTCGATGATCCGCAGGGAGCTCGACTTGGGGGCGCCGGTGATCGACCCTGCCGGGAACGTGGCGGCGAGCAGTTCGGGCCAGCCGGCGTCCGGGCGCAGTTCCCCGCGGACCGTGGACACGAGGTGGACCAGGCCGGGGTGCTTCTCGACGGCGCACAGGTCGGGGACGGTCACGCTGCCGGTGATGCAGACCCGCCCGAGGTCGTTGCGGACGAGGTCAACGATCATCACGTTCTCGGCGTGGTCCTTCTCCAGGAACTCCGCCTCGGTGGTCGCCGTTCCCTTGATCGGACCGGACTCGACGACGCGGTCGGCACGGCGCAGGAACAGCTCGGGGGACGCGGTGGCCGTCTCGACGCCGTGCTCCGGCAGGCGAATCGTTCCCGCGTAGGGGGCCGGGTTGCCGCGCGCCAGCACGGCGGTCAGGGCGTCCACATCGGCGTCGGACGCGATCGGCGCGGACAGCACGCGGCAGAGGTTCACCTGGTAGACCTCGCCGGCCGCGATGTGCTCGCGGATCCGCCGCACGCCCGCGGTGTACGCGACGCGGTCGAGCGAGGACGTCCAGTCACCGGCAGCCGGGCCCCGCCACCGGCCCGGCGCGGGAACGGGCACGGGCTCCTCCCGCACATCGCCGAAGCGGGCGCAGGTCAGACGCCCTTCGTAGTCCGCGCAGACGGCCCAGAAGCCGGTGGAGTCGAGCGCCGCGGGATCGCTGGTGACATCGAGGAGACCGGTCGCGACGCGGTCGCCGAACCGGGCGAGGGGAGGCAGGTCGAGCACGCAGCCGAGTCTATGGCCGATGACCGGTGAGCGGCCCGGACATGCACCCACGGGTGCCCCGACCACGTCCTCGCCCGGGCGCAGGGCAGCACGCTGCGCAAACGCGTTTTTGTACTGGCCCCGGAATCCGCTAGAGTTCAACACGTCGCCCGGCACGCGGAAGCGTACCGAAACGACAGGCGGACGTAGCTCAGTTGGTAGAGCGCAACCTTGCCAAGGTTGAGGTCGCGAGTTCGAGCCTCGTCGTCCGCTCGAGGGAACCAGGGGATCTCCCGACCCCCTGCACTCCTGGTGGAGTGGCCGAGAGGCGAGGCAACGGCCTGCAAAGCCGTCTACACGGGTTCAAATCCCGTCTCCACCTCCAAGGACGATTAGCTCAGCGGGAGAGCGCTTCCCTGACACGGAAGAGGTCACTGGTTCAATCCCAGTATCGTCCACTGGTTCGTACGGGCCCGCAGCATCGGTCCGCTCGGATCCTGGCGCGATTAGCTCAGCGGGAGAGCGCTTCCCTGACACGGAAGAGGTCACTGGTTCAATCCCAGTATCGCGCACGCGGCACCTACGGTCGTCTCCCCGGAACGAGCGTGGTCACCAGGACGATTAGCTCAGCGGGAGAGCGCTTCCCTGACACGGAAGAGGTCACTGGTTCAATCCCAGTATCGTCCACACACCGAAGCCCCCGGCCCTGCGGCCGGGGGCTTCTTCGTGCGGCTCAGCTGGAGAACAGCATATGGCCGAAGCTCTTGTGCCGGTGGCGTCCGTAGTGTCCGTGATGGCCGCCGTGCTGAGCACCCCAGGCGGGCGCAGCCGGGTAGGCCTGCGGGGCGGCCGGGGGCGGCGGGACGGGCTGCGCCCACTGGGCCTCCAGGCGGGTCAGCGCCTCCAGCTCCCCGAAGTCCAGGAAGATGCCGCGGCATCCGCTGCACTGCTCGATCTGGACGCCGTTGCGGTTGTACGTGTGCATCGGCGCATGACACTTCGGACACTGCATACTCGGCTCAACTCCTCGCCGGTCGGTGGGGCTTCGCCAGGTAGGGACTCGGTCCGGCCCTGGTCGGTTGCAGCCTATGCCGTGGACCCCCGCGCCAGCCCCGGCGGAATGATGACCATTCGGACACAGGCGTCGACGACCGCGCGCTCCACCTCGTCCAGGGAACGGCCCGCCGCCACGGACTTGGCGATGGCCCGGGCCGCGGTCTGCACGGTGAGCGCACGGGCCGGGACGTCGAGCACGGGCCAGGGGTCGCCGGCGGGCGGGACGGCCGGGCCGCCCGCCTGCCGATAGGCGGTCAGGAAGCGGGACCACTCCTCGGGCGGCAGCAGGCCGCAGGCGTACCAGGCGGCCGGGCGGGCCAGGTCCCACACGGGATCGCCCACGCCGAGGTCGTCGACGTCGATGAGGAGCCAGGGGCCGGTGCCCGCGGGCCGGCGGACGAGCTGGCCGAGATGGAGGTCGCCGTGGCAGAGGGTGCCGCCGGGCGGCATGGGTGCCTCGTCACGGGCCCAGGCGGGCAGGGCGGTCCAGGCCCGCAGCACGGGTTCGGCGGCGGGGTGGGGGCCGGCCTCCCGCAGGCGCCGGATCGCGCGCGCGGCCTTGGCGGGGCCGCGCATGGGCGGGAGGCCGGCGGGAGCGGGGGCCGTGTGCAGCCGGGCCAGGAGGGCGGCGGCCGCCTCCCAGGGCGCGGCCTGCGGGACGTCGGGATCGACCGGACTGCCGTGGGGCCAGAAGGTCACGAGGCGGCCGTGGAGATCGACGGGGGCGGGGCGGAGCGGGGCGAGCAGCGTACCGGGAAGCCGCGCGGCGGTGGCGAGGCGGAGGGAGAGCGCGGCGGGATCGGTGCCGGGGGCATGGGCCTTGGCGACGGTGCCCCCGTGACGGACCACGGTGGCGTCGTCGCGGTCGGCCAGAACGGTACCGGGGGTGGGACAGGCGCAGGCCGTCCCGGCGTCGCCGTGCGCCGCGCCGTGCGCCGCGGCGAACAGCGCGGGCAGTAGGACGGCTGCGGTCACGGGTCCTCCGGGGTGCGTACGGCCCTGTAGCGGGGAGCGTACGCGGACGTGGCCCGGCGAGGGTGACGGAGCTGGTGCCAGTGCCCCGGCAGGCGACGTCTGCCCGTCGATGAGCGGCGTCGTAGGGGCACCGCCCGATGGCGTCCCGCCGGGTGGTGCAGCCGGTCAACGGACCGGAACTCGCAGGTCACGCCGGGTACTTCGACCGGCTGGGCGCTCCCGGCCCCTGACCGGGCTGCTTCGCGTGCCGCGCCGGCGGGGAGAGCACCGCGAGCCGGGTACCAAAGGACGAAGCGCCTGATCGCTCACACCACCTCGCGGACGCGACCCACCGCCCGCGCAAGCGGAACCGGGCGTGGGGGAGCGTGCTCTCGGCGTGCCGGCCGGAAGTCCCCGTACCGGACGTACCCGGGCTCTCGGCCGGTGCGGCGAGTGGGGGTGCCCCCTGCTCGAAGAGCCCGGGGGAGCGTGCCGGGCGTCGCACGGCAGACGGCAATGTGGCGACAGGGCCCGGCGGCCGACGGCCCGTGGCCACGCGCATAGAGAACGCCCGCGCAGCTCCCCAGCTGCGCGGGCGTCTGTGCCGTCCGCCGCACCCCCGTCCCCACGGGGTTTCATGGGTGGATGTCCCCGCCCGGACCGCTCTTCCGGGCCTGGGGCGCCGCTCAGCGCCCCAGCATCACACCCACGGACGACGCCTGTGTGACCACTGCCTCCCAGCCGCCGAAGGCGTACACGAGCAGGGCCGCGAGGGGAAGGACCATCGCGGTCGCCACCAACGGGTGGCGGCGGCCCTGGCGGTGGGTGCCGGACGCGGCGCCGTACGCCCTGCGTCCCTGCGCCCCGATCAGTGTCCGCGGTGCCGTGTGGGCCATGGTCCCTCTCCTGACCGTTGTGCTGTTGTTCGGCAGCGGCGGGTGTCTGACCTCGGGGGACGAGTGCTGCACCCGCCGCTTGACCCCAAATCTAGGCGCCGGGCGGGTGGGGGTCGTCATGCCTTCGTATCGATTGCCTGGCCTCCCGGAGGATGAGCGATGACCTGCGGCCTACTCCCCTGGGTGGAGACCGGGACCTACGTCTCAGGGTCTTCCCCGAGGGGACGCCGGAGCGTGCGGCGCCCCTGCCGGGTGACCTCGCTCACGTCCGCCGCCGCCCCGCGCACGGCGGCCCTTGCCCGGCGGTCCGCCACGCCCGTCGGCACCTCGGGGGCGCACGCCGTGCCCCCGAGCCGACGGCCGTTCCCACACGATCGATCCTCGCGCCCAATCCCTCTTTCCTTGTAGGGACGTTGGAGTCACGGGCGGCGCGTCGCCGTCCCGTTCGGGCCCGTTCTGACCGCCTTTCACGTTCCGCGCGCGGCACTGACAATCGATCGGGGGGAGAGGGCGCGGCCTCTGCGCGCACCCCGCCGTGGAAACGTAAGCTGTGGCTCGTCAGACGGACCGGGCAGCGGGGATGGACATGGCGATGATGCGCCTGAGGCGTGAGGACCCGCGTGTCGTCGGCTCGTTCAGGATTCACCGGCGGCTCGGCGCGGGCGGTATGGGCGTCGTCTACCTGGGTTCCGACAAGCGGGGGCAGCGGGTCGCGCTGAAGGTGATCCGGCCGGACCTGGCGGAGGATCAGGAGTTCCGGTCGCGGTTCGCGCGCGAGGTCTCCGCCGCACGGCGGATCCGCGGCGGGTGCACGGCGCGGCTGGTGGCCGCCGATCTGGAGGCGGAGCGCCCCTGGTTCGCCACGCAGTACGTGCCCGGCCCCTCCCTGCACGACAAGGTGGCCGAGGAGGGACCGCTCGCGGCCGCCGAGGTGGCCACGGTGGGCGCCGCCCTCTCCGAGGGGCTGGTGGCGGTGCACGAGGCCGGGGTCGTCCACCGCGATCTGAAGCCGTCCAACATCCTGCTGTCCCCGAAGGGGCCGCGGATCATCGACTTCGGCATCGCCTGGGCGACGGGCGCCTCGACGCTCACCCACGTCGGCACGGCCGTCGGGTCGCCCGGCTTCCTCGCCCCCGAGCAGGTGCGCGGCGCCGCCGTCACCCCCGCCACGGACGTGTTCTCGCTGGGAGCCACGCTGGCCTACGCGGCGACCGGCGACTCCCCCTTCGGGCACGGCAGTTCCGAGGTGATGCTCTACCGGGTCGTGCACGAGGAGCCGCTGCTGCACGGCGTGCCGGACGCGCTGGCACCGCTCGTCCGGGCCTGTCTGGCGAAGGACCCCGAGGAGCGCCCCAGCACGCTCCAACTGTCGCTGCGGCTCAAGGAGATCGCGGCCCGGGAGGCGCAGGGACTCGGGGACGTGCGACCGCCCGCGCAGCGCGGCGGGGCCGACCGGTCCTCGGCCCGGCCGACGGAGCAGTACGCCGAGCAGCGCACCGAGCGCCGCCCCCAGGGAGCGGGTGCTCCCCCGTCCCGGGGCAGCGGCCGGCGGCCGGGCACCCGTCCGGCGGCCACACAGCGCGGCACGACCCGATCCGGCACCACGCCCCGCGCCACGGGCACCACCCGCACCGGAGGGCGGCCCGCGCCGCGCAGCGGGGCCGGACGGCCGGCGCCCCGGAACACCGGTACCGGGCTGCGCCCGGCAAACCCGCGACTGCTGCGCCAGCGGCTCTTCGTGTTCGTCGTGGTGACCCTGCTGGTGGCGCTGGGCATCGCGGCGGCCCAGGGCTGCCAGGGGCCGGCACGCGGGCTGGACGACGGGAGCGTGCGCAAGGACCGACGGCAGGAGCAGTCGTACGCGCCTTCGCGCGAGGGCCTGTCGGCCGTCCGGTACGGGAGCGGGCAGAGCCGGGCAGGCTGAACGGCGGTGACCGTGGCCCGGCACAGACGCGGTGACCCTGGCCCGCGCGCAGGAACGCGGGGACCACGGCCCGCGCACAGGGGGACACGGTGACCACGGCCCGCACCGCCCCGGTCCGCGCTCCGGACACGGCAGTGCCCGCCCTGGCCGCGCCTTCCACGACCGGCGCGCCCGCAGCCGCTGCCCCGGTCGCGGCCGCCGGGCCCGTGACCGCGGCCCCGATCTCCGTCAGAGGCGGGGCAGGGTCCGTCCGAAGAACTCGCGGTCGCCCTCGATGACGGGGGTCCGTCTCGGCACTCCGCCGCCACGACCCGGCAGACCTCGCCGGCCTCGCGGGGCCGGCATCGACTCCGGCGGCTCAGAACCGGGGGCGGCCGGTGGCCACCGCGTAGAAGGCGACGGCGGCGGCCGCGCCCACGTTGAGGGAGTCGACGCCGTGGGCCATGGGAATGCGGACCCATTCGTCCGCGGCGACCAGTGCCTGCGTGGACAGGCCGTCGCCCTCCGCGCCGAGCATCAGCGCGACACGGTCCATCCGGTGCGGTGCCGCCTCGTCGAGCGTCTTGGCCTTCTCGTCGGGGGTGAGCGCGAGAAGCGTGAAGCCCGCCTCGCGGACCGCCTCCAGGCCCTTGGGCCAGGTGTCGAGGCGGGCGTAGGGCACCGAGAAGACCGCGCCCATGGACACCTTCACGCTGCGGCGGTAGAGCGGGTCGGCGCAGTCGGGCGACAACAGGACCGCGTCCATGCCGAGGGCCGCGGCCGAACGGAAGATCGCGCCGATGTTGGTGTGGTCGTTCACGGATTCCATGACCACGACCCGGCGGGCGGTCGCCAGGAGCTCGTCCGCCGCCGGCAGCGGCTTGCGCTGCATCGAGGCGAGCGCCCCACGGTGCACGTGGTAGCCGGTGACCTGTTCGGCGAGCTCCGGGCTGACCGCGTAGACCGGGGCCGGGAGTTCGTCGATGACGTCGCGCATGACGTCGACCCACTTGGCCGACAGCAGCATGGAGCGCATCTCGTAGCCCGCGGCCTTGGCCCGTCTGATGACCTTCTCGCCCTCGGCGATGAACAACCCCTCGGCCGGCTCGCGCTTGCGGCGCAGCTCCACGTCGGTCAGGCCCGTGTAGTCGCGCAGACGCGGGTCGTCGGCGTCCGCAACGGTGATGAGATCAGCCACAGGGTGATACTGCCTTGTCCTGGGAGCGGTGCCAACGGCTGGAACGGGACGTGTTACCCCGGGTTACTCCACGGGGCGGGGTCCCTCCTTCACCACGTCCCCGATGACGATGACCGCCGGGGGCCGCACATCCTGGGCCCGGACGGTCTCGGCGACCGTCGCCAGGGTGGCGTCGACGCGGCGCTGGGCGGCCGTCGTGCCCTCCTGGACCAGGGCCACCGGGGTGCCGGGCGCCCTGCCGTGGGCGACGAGCGTCTCGGCGATCTTCCCGATCTTGTCCACGCCCATGAGGATCACCAGCGTTCCGGTGAGCCTCGCCAGCGCGGGCCAGTCGACCAGCGAGCGCTCGTCGTCGGGGGCGACATGCCCGCTGACCACCGTGAACTCATGGGCGACACCGCGGTGGGTGACGGGGATGCCGGCCGCACCCGGGACCGAGATCGAGCTGGAGATGCCCGGCACCACCGTGCACGGGATGCCCGCCTCGGCGAGCGCCTGGACCTCCTCCATGCCGCGGCCGAAGACGAAGGGGTCGCCGCCCTTGAGGCGTACGACCGACTTCCCCTGCTTGGCATGCTCGATCAGCGCGTTGTTGATGGCCTCCTGGGCCATGAAACGGCCGTACGGGATCTTCGCCGCGTCGATGACCTCGACGTGCGGCGGGAGTTCGGCGAGCAGGTCACGGGGGCCGAGGCGGTCGGCGATGACCACGTCGGCCTCGGCGAGCAGCCGCCGGCCGCGGACCGTGATCAGGTCCGGGTCGCCGGGGCCGCCGCCCACCAGCGCGACACCGGCGGTACGGGTGCGATGGTGCGGGGCGACCAGCGTGCCGTCGCGCAGGCCCTCGACCACGGCGTCGCGGATCGCGGCGGTGTGCCGGGGGTCGCGGCCCTTGGCCGCGGTGGTCAGGACCGCCACCGTGACGCCCTCGCTGTGCCCCGTCGCGGGGGTCCAGGCGGTCGCCGCGTCGGCGTCGTCGGCGCGGACGCACCACACCCGGTGCCTCTCGGCCTCCGCCGAGGCCCGCGCGTTCGCCTCGCGGTCGCTGGTGGCGATCAGGGCGTACCAGGCGCCCTCCAGATCCCCGGGTTCGTACGTGCGCCTCACCCAGGTGATCTCGCCGGAGTCCGCCATGGCCTCCACCGAGGGGGTGGCCCGGGGGGACACGAGCCGGACGTCCGCGCCGGCCGCGATCAGCGCGGGAAGCCGGCGCTGGGCGACCTGGCCGCCGCCGAGCACGACCACACGACGGCCGGTCAGGCGCAGCCCTACGGGGTAAGGGGGGTGTTCGGCCATGGCTGTGCGGCTCCTCGTCCAGGCGGTGCGAAACGGGGCCTCTACGGCTTTGGAGCGGCCCTGACGTGGGAATTTTATGCGCCGGATGGCTGATCGCAGTGGCGGGTACGGGTGCGCGGGCGGTCCTGCCGGGACGTTGCGCGGGCCTCGGCGCGACCGCCGCCGCGCCCCGTACGGGCGGGTTTGGGGCCGCGCGGCCCCAAACCCGCCCTACTTCTCGGTGACGCCCGCCGAGTCGAACGTCGCCACCTCGTGCATCGCCCTCGCCGCACTCTGCACGAGCGGCAGCGCGAGGAGCGCGCCCGTGCCCTCGCCGAGGCGCAGGTCCAGGTCGACCAGCGGGCGCAGACCCAGCCTGTTGAGGGCGGCCACATGGCCCGGCTCCGCACTGCGGTGGCCGGCGATGCAGGCCGCGAGGACCTCGGGGGCGATCGCCCGGGCCACGAGGGCGGCGGCGCCCGCGCTGACGCCGTCGAGGATCACCGGCGTGCGCAGCGACGCGCCGCCGAGCAGCAGGCCCACCATGGCCGCGTGCTCCAGACCACCGAAGGCCGCGAGGACACCGATGGGGTCGGCCGGATCCGGCTGGTGGAGTTCGATGGCGCGCCGGACGACCTCCGTCTTCCGGGCCAGCGTCTCGTCGTTGATGCCCGTGCCCCGGCCGGTCACCTCGGACGGGTCGGTGTCCGTGAAGACCGCGATCAGGGCGGCCGAGGCCGTCGTGTTCGCGATGCCCATCTCGCCGGTGAGCAGCGCCTTGCTACCCGCCGCCACCAGGTCGCGGGCCGTCTCGATGCCGACCTCGATGGCCTGCTTGACCTCTTCGCGGGTGAGCGCGGGGCCGGTCGTCATGTCGGCCGTGCCCGCGCGGACCTTGCGCGGCAGCAGGCCCGGGGTCGCGGGCAGGTCGGCGGCCACGCCCACGTCGACCACGCACACCTCGGCGCCCACCTGGCCCGCGAAGGCGTTGCAGACCGCGCCGCCGCCGAGGAAGTTGGCGACCATCTGGGCCGTCACCTCCTGGGGCCAGGGGGTGACGCCCTGGGCGTGCACCCCGTGGTCGCCCGCGAAGATCGCGACGGCCGCGGGCTCGGGAACCGGCGGCGGACACTGCCGGGACAGGCCCGACAGCTGCGCGGAGATGATCTCCAGCATGCCGAGGGCGCCCGCGGGCTTGGTCATGCGCTTCTGCCGCTCCCACGCCTCGCCGAGCGCCTTGGCGTCCAGCGGGCGGATGCCCGCCACGGTCTCGGCGAGCAGGTCGTGCGGCTCCTCGCCGGGCAGCGCCCGGCGGCCGTAGGTCTCCTCGTGCACGACCCAGGACAGCGGGCGGCGCTTGGACCAGCCCGCCTGCATCAGCTCGGGCTCCTCCGGGAACTCGTCGACGTAGCCCACGCAGAGGTAGGCGACGACCTCCAGATGCTCGGGCAGCCCGAGGGCGCGGACCATCTCGCGCTCGTCGAAGAAACTGACCCAGCCCACGCCGAGGCCCTCCGCGCGGGCCGCGAGCCACAGGTTCTCGACGGCGAGCGCGGAGGAATAGGGGGCCATCTGCGGCTGGGTGTGCCGGCCGAGGGTGTGGCGGCCGCCGCGCGTCGGGTCGGCGGTGACCACGATGTTCACCGGGGTGTCGAGGATGGCCTCGATCTTCAGTTCCTTGAACTGCTTCGCCCGGCCCTTGGGCAGCGACTTGGCATACGCCTCGCGCTGGCGCTGCGCCAGCTCGTGCATGGTGCGGCGCGTCTCGGCGGAGCGGATGACGACGAAGTCCCACGGCTGGGAGTGGCCCACGGAGGGTGCCGTGTGGGCGGCCTCCAGGACACGCAGCAGCACCTCGTGCGGGATCGGGTCGCTGCGGAAGCCGTTGCGGATGTCACGGCGCTCACGCATCACGCGCAGCACGGTCTCACGCTCGGCGTCGTCGTAACCGGGCGCCGCCGGGCCGGTGGACTGTCGTGCGTCTTCCACTGCGGCGGTGCTCTCTTCCTGGTCGGCGGCCCGGGTGTCCAGGTCCTCCGCCTGCTGTGCGGCCACGGGCTCCGGGGCCGGGGCCCCGCCCTCGCGGGGGGCGGGCACGGCGACGACGGGCTCCGCCGCCGGTGCGACGGTCGCCGGCTCGCCCGCCCCGGCCGCGGGGGGTTCCCCGGTCCCGGGCTGCTCGTGCGGGGGCGCGGGCGGGACGCTCAGGGCATGCGGCGGGGTGGGGGCCAGGTGCGGGGCGGTCGGCACCGTGCCCTCGACGGGCACGAACCGGCCGAACGACTGGTCCGACTGAGGCTCGGAGGAGCCCACGGCCGGCTCACCGGTCGCGTGCTGCTCGCCGTGGGCCCCGCCGGCGGACGCCTGGGGCTCCGCGGCGGCGACGACGCCCACGGGCACGGGCTGGCCGGGCCCGGCGACCGCGGGCTGCTCCTGCGGGACGGGGAACTCCTGCGCGGGGTCGGG
>NZ_JBHUDX010000059.1:0-4645 GCF_042678285.1 Streptomyces caeni | reverse complement strand
CGGGGTGAGCCCGGCGGTCGCGGACTCGTCGGTCAGGCCGAGCTGCCGCGACGCGCCCCCGTCGGCGGGCACGCCGGCCTGCGCGGCGTCGTCCGCCGGCTGCGGGGCGTTCGCCACGGCCGCGACGGACGCGGCGTCCGGGGCCTGCGCGTCCGGTACGGCGGCCTGCGGAACCTGCGGCGCGACGGAGGCGGCCGGCTGCACCGGTGCGGCTTCGGGGTGCTGCGGGGCGGCCGGGGCCGGTGAACCGTCCGGGACGGGTACGGCGTCGGCGGCCGGTGCGCTCACGGACGCGTCGACCGCCCCCTCGGGCGCCGGCATGGCGTGCACGGCGTCCGGAGCCTGCGGTGCGGCTCCCGGCATGCCCTGGCCGTCCTGCGGCGCACCGGTGGTCTGCAGCGCACCGGGGGCCTGCGGCGGCTCCGCGACGGTGTGGGCGGCGGGCGCCTGCGGTGGCTCCGCGACGGTGTGGGCGGCGGGCGCCTGCGGTGGCTCGGAGCCCTCCGTGGCCATGAGGACGGCCTCGGGTGCGGCGGGGGCCGGTGCCGTCACCGGCTCGGGCACCGGCGCCACGGGCCCGGGCACCGGCATCGGGGCGACCGCGTCCGCCGCGGGGTTGCCCGGGGGCACCGTCTGCTCCTGCGGCGGGGCGCCCCACGGCACCGCTCCCTGCGGGGAGTTCTCCCCGAGGTGCGACACGTCGAGGTACTCGGGGCCGGTCGTCGGCGGCCCCGGGGGAGGCAGCGGGGCGTCCGCCGGACCGCGGTCGGAGAGCGAACGGACCAGGGTCGACGAGGGGTCCGGGGTGGGCGGGCCGAGGTGCAGCGGGCGGCGCGGCGCCGACTGCGGCACGGGCGTCCCCGCGGGCGGCGTGCGGACCGCTCCGACGTCGAGCGAGCCGCTGTCCCGGCCGGCCGTCTCGTGCGGGCCCGGCTCGTGGACGAACGGCGCCGGAGCCTGAGCCGGAGCGTGCTGCGGCGGCTCGTTGCCCCACGCGCCCTGCTGGCCGGGCATCAGGAGCAGGTCGTCGTCTTCGGCGGGGGCTGTGCCGGAGTGGTCGAGGTAGGTGTACGCGCCCGGCGCGAGGACGCCCGGCTGCTCCACCATGCCTGCGTTCTCCGGCAGCCCCTCGCCCGGGACCTGGCCGGTGTCGGTCATGCGTATCCCTCGCCCATCGGTTAGTGCTTCTACAGCCGACTCGCCCGGAACGGCGCGCGCCGACCGCCCGCAGTGAAGAACGAGCGTGCGTGCCCAGCGGCACGAACGACCCGCCATCAATGGCGACAAAGCCATTCCATGGCATTGTCGCGGTCGTCCTCCCGTCGCGACAGCATGATCCGCGACGGCCCGCTGTGGACTGCGCCACGTTGCGCGCCCTCCGGTTCTGCCGTACCACACCTGTCCCAAAAGGGGCGTGCTTTCCGGACATTGACTGACGAAGGCCCGGATCACCCAAGTGCGGTACAACGATCGGCCAGCCTACCGCGCCGGTACGACAACCAGATCACAGGGAGCGTTCGGGCAATCGGCCGCTGAGCAGGAACGCGACGCTCCGTTCCTTCTCCGTCCAGGCCCGTGTGTCGAGTTCGACCGACTGCAGAAGCGCGCACTCGACGTCGTAACCGTGCTCGGTCAGGTCCCTGCCGACGAGTTCCGCCGCGTCGCGGGTCGCGGCGTGCGCGACGATGCACTGCGGACGCCGGTCGGCGACGGCCGAGACGACCGCCGCTCCCCCGCCCCCGACGCGTACCACGTCCGGTTCGGGGAGGTTCTCCAGGATGTGCGGGGCGGTGCCGTGCACGACCTGCAGCTGGACGCCGAAGCGGCGGGCGGTGGCCGTCGTGCGGGCGCAGGCGCCGGGGTCGCGGTCCACGGCGATGACGGCGGCCCCGCAGCGTGCGGCCTCCACGGCGAACGCGCCCCCGCCGGCGCCGATGTCCCACACGAGGTCGCCCACCCTCGGCCCCAGGCGGGCGAGTTGGGCGGCGCGCAGCAGATCCGTCTCGCCCTCGCCCAGCTCGCCGCCGTACGCCCCGGCGGGCAGCACCCAGCCGCGCGGTCCCGCTCCCGGGGCGCGTCCGGCGATCCAGCCGCCGCCGTCGGCCGCGGTCACCGGTCCGCCGATGACGATGACGACGTTGGGGTCGCGCCATGTGTGGTCGGCGGCCTTGTCGGAGGTGACGACGGTCACCTGTTCGCGTTCGGTGCCCAGTTCCTCGCAGATGACGAAGGTGCGGTGGACCCCGTCGAGGAGCAGGCCGAGTTCGGCGGGTCCGGCGCCCGGGGAGGTGAGAACGGCCACCTTGGTGTGGGCCCGGCATACATTCACCGCGCGTCGCAGCGTGCGACGGTGTGCCACTACCACGTGTGCATCGTCCCAGGGCATCCCGGCGCGTGCGAAGGCGGCGGCCACCGAGGAGACGGCCGGCACGACTTCCACCTCCAGGCCGAACTCCGGGGCCCGCAGGGTGCGGACGACGCCGAAGAAGCCGGGGTCGCCGTCGGCGAGGACCACGGCGGTGCCGCGGTGGGCGGCGATGCGGCGGGCGGACAGGGCGACGCTGCCGAGGCGGATGCGCTCGGCCGTCCCAGGGACTTCGGGGAGCGCGAGGTGGTGGGCCGCGCCGGCGACGAGCGTGGCGGCCCCGAGGGCGGAGCGCGCCGCCGCGGTCAGCGGTGAGCCGTCCCAGCCGATCACCGTCACCCGGTCGGCCATCGTCGTCAGTCTCCAGGAGTTCGCGCAGGTCGTCAGGGGCAGCCCGTACGGCGGGCTCCGTGAGGGTACCTGGTCCGGCCGGTGTCCACCCGTCAAGGGTTCGGCCGGCGGGTGCGGTCCCCCGCTGTCAGTTCCAGTTCGGGAACGACGTGAAACCACCGGTGTCGGCGAGCTCCTCGCCGACCCCCTCGAGGTCCTCCGGCAGCAGGCTCCAGACGATGAAGTCGGTGCGCACGTCGGTCCAGGTGCCGTCCCCGGTGCGGACGTGTGCTATGCAGGCGTTGCGCAGGACGCCCTCGCTGATGCAGCCGATCTTCTGGGCCACCTGCTGGGAGGCCGTGTTGTCGGCCGCGGTGCGCAGTTCGATCCGTTCGAACTTCTGGTCCCCGAAGAGCCACTGGGCGGTGGCGAGCGCCGCCTCGGAGGCATAGCCCTCACCGCGTGCCCAGGGGGCGATGATGTACGACAGTTCGGTGGACCGCACATGCCAGTCGGTCCGGCCGAGCTGGATGATCCCCACCAGCCGCTGGGTGAGGAACTCGGCGACGGCGAGGTCGAGGCCGCGGCCCGTGGCACGTTCGGCGGGCGCGTACTCGGTGATCCAGGTGCGGGCGCCCTCCTCGGTGAAGGGCTGAGGTACGTCCGTCCAGGCACCGACCAGTTCGTCGCTCATCATCTCGGCCAGCGCGGGGACGTCGTCCTCGTCGAGAGGGCGCAGAACCAACCGCTCCGTGCTGATGGAGACGTTGGGGAAGGTGCTCGTCATTGCGCCGCTCCGTAACCTTCGGAAACCGTCAGTGCCTGCTGAACTGCCCAGCATGCAGCATGGAAGCACCGAACCGCACCACGGGGTCCGCCCACCGCACCCGGTCAGGACGAGCGGGATGCCGAGCGGCGGGCCGCGGGCCTGCCGGGCAGCACCGTGGGCGGGTGAGCCGCACGGCCGGGGGCGGGCACGCTGGGGCGTTCGGCCCGTAATAGGGTCACGGCATGCTCGATGCCCTGACGCTGGTGACCGGCGTCGCCGCGCTGCTGCTCGCCGCCTGGTGCGGCTGGGCGGCCTACCGTGATCAGCCCACGAAGGACTGGCACTTCACCGGCATGGCGGTGGTGACGCTGCTGGCCCTCGTCCAGCTGATCGTCGGCGTGGTCCAGCTGGCGCGCGGCGAGAAGCCGGAGCAGGGCACGACGATCTTCGTGGCGTATCTGCTCGGCGCCTTCGCCTGCGTCCCGGCGGCGGGTTTCATGTCACTGGCCGAGCGCACGCGGTGGGGGTCGGTGACGGTCGCAGCGGGCGGCGTGGTGCTCGCCGTGCTGGAGGTACGGCTGTATGACATCTGGGGAGGCTGAGATGACGGCCACGGAGGGGAACGGGACCGTGCCCCGGGAGACGCCGAAGCGGACACGGCTGGTCGGCGGCCCCGGCATGCTGCTCGTGTGGCTGTACGGCGTGATGGTCGTCGGCGCGGTGTCGCGCTCGGCCGTACAGATCTCGACGCAGTTCGACAGGGCCCCGCTGGCGTACTCCCTGTCGGCGCTGGCCGGCGTCGTCTACGGCTTCATCACGTACTCCCTGGTGCGCGGCGGCGAGAAGGCCCGCAGGGCGGCGCTGGTGTGCTGCGCGGCCGAGCTGGCGGGCGTCCTGACCGTGGGCACCTGGACGGTGATCGAGCCGTCCGCCTTTCCCGACGCGACCGTGTGGTCCGACTTCGGCATGGGGTACGTCTTCATCCCTGTCCTGCTGCCGCTGTCGGCCATGTACTGGCTGCGGACGGCACCCTCGCGGCAGGCGGACACGACCTGAGGCCGTGCACGACCGCGGGGGCGTGACCGGGCGGTCGCGGCCCCGTGCCGGGCGGGGCGCTCGGCGCTAGGTCCTGTCTGGAGTTCGGATCAGGAGTTTGGTAGATCGCCTGCGCGCGGGGGCTT
>NZ_JBHUDX010000058.1:61717-91031 GCF_042678285.1 Streptomyces caeni | reverse complement strand
GCCGGCGCCGCCGTCCCCGTCGAGAGCCGGGGTGGGGGCGAGCAGCGCCGCGGCCAGCATCCTGACCGGTCGTACCGAACGTGGAGGAGTGTGCATGTGGTCCTACCCCCGAGGGTCGTCGTGACGGACGCCTCTTCGACGCCGGGCCCGCGCGGAACGTTGGCCGGATCCGGTCCCAATGGGGTCACGTTCGGGACTCGGCAGGGACACCTGGCCCATGGGGGAGGGCCTATCGGGTCTGAGAGGCTGGGGGGCATGAGCGCTACGGAGAACCGCGCGGGCGCGCGGCACGTCGTCGTCATAGGAGGCGGGATCGCGGGCCTGTCCGCCGCCCACCGGTTGCTGGAGCGCGGCGCGCGCGTGACGGTGCTGGAGGCGTCGGACCGGGTCGGGGGCAAGCTGCTGCCCGGCGAGATCGCGGGTGTGCGGGTCGACCTCGGCGCCGAGTCGATGCTGGCGCGGCGGCCCGAGGCGGTGGCGCTCGCCCGTGAGGTGGGCCTCGCGGACAGCCTCCAGGCGCCGGCCACCGCCACCGCCTCCCTGTGGACCCGCGGTGTGCTGCGTCCCCTGCCCAAGGGGCATGTCATGGGCGTCCCCGGTACCGCGTCCGCCCTGTCCGGCGTGCTGTCCGAGGAGGGGGTGCGCCGCATCCAGCGCGAGAGGGAGCTGCCGCGCACGGAGGTCGGCGACGATGTGGCGGTGGGGGAGTACGTGGCGGAGCGACTCGGCCGCGAGGTCGTCGACCGCCTCGTGGAGCCCATGCTCGGCGGGGTGTACGCGGGTGACGCGTACCGCATCTCGATGCGCTCGGCGGTGCCGCAGCTCTTCCAGGCGGCCCGCACGCACGACTCGCTGACGGAAGCGGTCCGGGAGATGCAGGAGAAGGCGGTCGCGGCCCCGCAGACGGGCCCGGTGTTCATGGGCCTCCACGGCGGTGTCGGCACGCTTCCGCTCGCCGTCGCCGAGTCGGTGGCGGCACGGGGCGGCGACATCCAGCTGAAGACCACGGCGGACCGGCTCGACCGCACCCCCGACGGCTGGGAGGTGCTGGTCGGGAACGACCCGCTGCGGGCGGACGCGGTGATCCTCGCGGTTCCCGCTCCCGAGGCCGCCCGTCTGCTGAGCACCGTGTCCCCCGGGGCCGCCGCGGAACTGCGCGCCGTCGAGTACGCCTCCATGGCCCTCGTCACCCTCGCCTACGACCGCGCCGACGTCACCCTGCCCGGGGGCAGCGGCTTCCTCGTGCCGCCGGTCGACGGGCACACGATCAAGGCGTCGACCTTCGCCTCCCAGAAGTGGGGCTGGCTCGCCGACGAGGACCCGAACGTGGTCGTGCTCAGGACGTCCCTCGGCCGCTACGGCGAGACGGAGATCCTGGAGCACGAGGACGCCGACCTCGTGTCCGTCTCGCGCGGCGACCTGCGGGAGGCGACCGGCCTGGACGCCACGCCGCTGGAGACCCGCGTCACCCGCTGGCACGACGGCCTGCCGCAGTACCCGGTCGGCCACCACGCGCGCGTGGCCCGCGTCCGCGAGCACATCGCCGGGCTCTCGGGACTCGCCGTGTGCGGCGCGGCGTACGACGGGGTCGGCATCCCCGCCTGCATCGCGAGCGCGAACGCCGCCGTGGACCAGCTCGACGGCGACCTGGGCGGAGCGCGGGAGCTCACCGCCCACCCGGTGCAGAGCCTTCACGGAGGAGCAGGAGAATAGGCGCATGAGCGACGACGCCCCCACCACCGAGTCCGGCAGGATCCCCAACAAGGGCAAGCTGGCCAAGGACCTCAACGAGGTCATCCGCTACACGCTGTGGTCCGTCTTCAGGCTGAAGGACCTGCTGCCCGAGGACCGCGCCGGTTACGCCGACGAGGTCCAGGAGCTGTTCGACCAGCTCGCCGCGAAGGACGTGACCGTCCGCGGCACGTACGACGTGTCCGGACTGCGCGCCGACGCCGACCTCATGATCTGGTGGCACGCCGAGAGCAGCGACCAGCTGCAGGAGGCGTACAACCTCTTCCGCCGCACCAGGCTGGGGCGTGCGCTGACGCCGGTCTGGTCGAACATGGCGCTGCACCGCCCCGCCGAGTTCAACCGCTCGCACATCCCGGCGTTCCTCGCCGACGAGACGCCGCGCAACTACGTCAGCGTCTATCCCTTCGTGCGCTCGTACGAGTGGTACCTGCTGCCGGAGGAGGACCGCCGCCGCATGCTCGCGGACCACGGCAAGATGGCCCGTGGCTTCCCGGACGTGCGGGCCAACACGGTCGCGTCGTTCTCCCTCGGCGACTACGAGTGGCTGCTGGCCTTCGAGGCCGACGAGCTGTACCGCATCGTCGACCTCATGCGCCATCTGCGCGGCGCGGAGGCGCGAAGGCACGTGCGCGAGGAGATCCCGTTCTTCACGGGCCGCCGCAAGTCGGTCGCGGAACTCGTCGCCGGACTCGCCTGACCGCGCCCACCGGGGCACGGGCACCGTCCCGTGCCCTCGGCGTCCCCTGCCCCTGGCGCGGAGATCCGCTCCGCTCAGCGTCGCAGCAGGACCCGGCGAGCGGCCCGGGCCAGCCGGGCCGCGGGATGCCGGGACGGCGGGGTCGGGCCGGAGCGCTCCAGCCACCAGGCACGCAGCCGGCGCCGCGCCTCGGCGTCCTCGGGCCGCCCGGCGAGCAGCAGATGCCCGGCGAAGTCGAGGGCGTCACGGCGGTAGCCGCCGGTCATCGGACGGCCCTTTGCGTACGCCAGGAAGGTGTCCCGGTACGCCTCCCCGAGGATCCCGGGCAGCTCCGGCGCGACCTTCGCCACGACGCCGGCCCGTTTGGCGGCGAGGGCGCGCGCCTGCGCCCCGAGCCGCACCCGGTCGAACCCCTCGGGCGCGGGCGTGCCGGCGACGAGGGACGACAGCAGCGCGGCCTGGGCCAGCGCGATCCGCTGCCGGGCGGGGCCGGTGTCGCCGCCCGCGGCGCCCGCCGTGGTGCCGTCCGCCGCCCCCGGCGCGGCAGGCCGCCGTCCCGCGGTCACCACCGCCGTGTCCACCGTCTCCCGGATGGCGGCCAACTCCCGCTCCAGTTCGGCCGCTTCGGGGTAGTTGTCGTCGCGTTCCAGGAGCACACCGGGCGGCGTGGCGCGGGACGCGAGGTCGGCCAGTATGTCGAGGACCGGCCGGGGCACGGGGTGGGCGTGGCTGTCGTGCCAGACGCCGTCGCGTTCGAAGCCGCCCGCGACATGGACGTACGCGATGGCCTCGACGGGCAGCTCGTCCAGTGCCCCGGCCGGGTCCTCACCCCGGTTGACGTGGTTGGTGTGGAGGTTCGCGACATCGATCAGCAGCCGTACGCCGGTGCGGTCGGCCAGCTCGTACAGGAACTGACCCTCCGTCATCTCCTCGCCCGGCCAGGAGATCAGCGCCGCGATGTTCTCCACGGCGAGCGGCACCGGCAGCGCGTCCTGGGCGATGCGTATGTTCTCGCACACGACGTCCAGCGCGTCGCGGGTGCGCGGGACAGGAAGCAGGTGCCCGGCCTCCATCGTGGGCGACGCGGTCATCGGGCCGCCCGCCCGCACGAACGCGATGTGCTCGGTGACCAGCGGCGAGCCCAGCGCCTCGGCCCGCTCCGCGAGGGCGGCCAGCCGTGCCTCGTCGGGGCGGTCGGCGCCGCCGAGGCCGAGGGAGACACCGTGCGGGACGACCGTGACACCGCGCTCGCGCAGGCGCCGCAGCGACTCGGGCAGATGCCCGGGGCACACGTTCTCGGCCACGGTCTCCACCCAGTCGACGCCCGGCATGCGCTCCACGGCGCCGGCGATCTCCGGCCGCCATCCGATGCCGGTTCCCAGTCGCTTCATCGTCCCCTCCCACACGGATCCACCGGGACGTGGGGTGCGGTCCTCGACCGCACCGCGGTGGCCCCACGTCCCCGTCGACGGGCTGCCGCTGCCGGTGTGACCGAGTCATGGCCCCGGCCGCCCGCCCCGAACCCCTCTGCGGGGACGTTCAGAGCAACATTTGAGGTTGCCTCCGCGCTGCCCGCCGCCGCACGGGCGCCGACGAGTGCCGGGGGCGCCGGTGCGCGCCGCGGGCCCGTCAGGCCCGGCGCCCGATGGCGTCCCGCCGGGTGGTGCAGCCGGTCAACGGACCGGAACTCGCAGCTCGCGCCGGGCACTCCGACCGGCTGGGGCACTCCCGGCCCCTGACCGGGCCGCTTCGCGTGCCGCGCCGACGGGGAAGAGCATCGCGAGCCGGTTACCGGAGGGCGAAGCACATGATCGCTCACACCTCGCGGGATGCGACCCGGCGCAGGGCCGGATGGTCCGCCACCACCGTGCAGCTGCCGGGGGCGATCTCCGTGAACCCCGCGTCCCGCACCAACGGCAGCCCCGAGCCGGTGAGTTCGCGCCACCGCTCGGGGGCGGCGGTGCGGACGGCGAGGGTGAAGCCCGCGTCGCGCCAGGACGCGCGCCCCTCGTCGGGCAGGGCCCACCAGGCGAGTTGGGCGCCGTGACCGGCCTGGGCCATCGCCTTGCCCGCAGACATCTCCAGCTCCGGGTTCAGCCACAGCACGGGGGCCTCGGGGCCGGCCTCGACCGGTGGCTCGGGGTCGTCCAGGTCCGTGCCCGACACCTGCAGCCGGGCCAGGTCCTTGGGCCAGCCGTCCAGCGGGACGGGCGGGAAGACGCGCACCTCCGCCGACTTGCCCGTCACGGTGATGCCCGGCAGCGCCGCGGCGCGCCGCCACTCCGCGCCGCGGGCCCGCCGCACCACCTTGCGGATCCGCGCGTCCTGCCAGTCCCGCATCGCCCGGGCCCACTCGCCCTCACCGAGCGAGCGCTCGTCGCTGAGGATCACGAGCACGGCACGTGCCGCGGTCTCCAGCGCGTCCGTACGCGCCGGGGGAGCGGCGCGCTCGATACGCACGACCAGCGGCAGCACGAACTGCGGCGCCTCGCCGCGCGCGCTGCGCTCCGCGCGGACGGGACCGTTCTGGGGAGAGGCCGCCGCGGCGGCCGGAGTCCGGTCACTGCTCACGGCGTCCAGTCTGCCAGGCGCAAGATCGGGCCGTCGGGGCACGGAGGCCGCGCAATCCCCTTACGTGCCTTCCTCCAGGTGCGCGAGGATGCCCCCGTGCACCGTGATCTACGTCTGACGGGCGTCGGCCGCCGTTACGGCCTCCGCGGCCCCTGGGTGCTGCGGGGCGTCGACCTCACGGTGCCACCCGGCTCGCTGGTCCGTGTCGAGGGTGCGAACGGCAGCGGCAAGTCCACCCTCCTGCGCGTGCTCGCCGGTATCGACGCGCCCACCGAGGGCCGCATCACCGGGCGTCCGCGCACCGCGTACGTCCCCGAACGCTTCCCGGCCGCCCTTCCTTTCACAGCGTCCGGCTATCTCACCCACCTCGGCACCGTCCACGGCCTGTCCCGGCCCGCAGCCGCCCGCGCCGCCGAGGAGTGGCTCGAACGCTTCGGCGCCGCCGTGTACGCCCGGACGCCGATGGCGGAACTCTCCAAGGGCAGCAGCCAGAAGGTCGCCGTCGCCCAGGCCCTGCTGGCCGGGCCCGACCTGCTCGTCCTGGACGAGGCATGGACCGGTCTGGACGACGGCGCCCGCGCGGAACTGGACCGTGCGGTCGCCGAGCGCACCGCCGTCGGCGCCGCGGGCGTCTTCGTCGACCATGATCCGCACCGGCTCGCGGGGGCGGCCGACGCCGCGTACCGCGTGGGCGGCGGGGGACTCGATCCGCTGCCGGATCACCGGACTTCGCCGTCCCCGGCCGGACCGTCCGTGGTCGTCGAGGCTCGGGGAGCGGCCGACGCCGAACCGCCCGCCGACGCGCTGGCGGTGACGACGTCGGTGGCCCGGACCCCCTCCGGCACCCTGCGTCTCACCGTGCCGGCGAGCCACTCCGACGTATTGCTGCGCACCCTGCTGGGCGCACGGCCACCCTGGCACGTGGTGGGCCTGGGCCCCGCCGCGCCCCTCGTTGCCGACGCCGCACCCCGCGCACCAGAACCAGAGGCCGACAATCGCCGATGATCCCGCTCCTGCGCTACCAGACCGCCCTCCTTCTGCGCTCCCAGCGCTGGCTTCCCCCGTTCCTCCTGTACGCCGTCTTCCTCGCGATCGGCGTCCAGGGCGGGCAGCCCGTGCTGGACTCGCTCGGGTACGCTGCCGCCGCCCTGCTGCCCGTCGCTGCCTGGCTCGTCCGCATCTGTGTGACCAACGAGCCGCCCGCTGCCCGGAGTTGCCTCGGCGCGGCGGCCGGGCCCGGGCGTGCCCACCTGGCGTGTCTGCTCGTCGCACTGGGCGCCTCGGCCGCCCTCGGTGCGGCTGCGACCACTGTGGTCACGCTCATCAGCAGCCATACCGGCGCCGACCACCGGATCCCGGTACCCGCGATCCGGTCCGCCGGTGCCGGACTGATCGCGGCGGTGGTGTGCGCGCTGCTCGGCACGGCTGTCGGCGCGCTGACGACCTGGCCGGTGCTGCGCTCGCGGGGGCGTGCCGTCCCCGCGCTGATGCTCGCGGCCCTGCTCGCGCTGGTGGTGAGCGGCTCCCCGGCGCACGCGGCGGTCGGCGCTCTGGTGACCGGCTCGCAGAGGTCCAGGGTGCCGGTCCCGCTGCTGCCGCTCGCCGTTGCCGCGCTGGGCACGGCGGCGGCCATGGCGGTGGCCTGCGCGCTCACCGAGCGCCGTGCGTCCTGAGGACGGCCGGTCACCCTGAGCAGGCCGTGCGCCGCGCCTCCTGCCACTCGCAGACCGGGCACAGAGTGGTCCTCCTGGACGACTCCGGGTACTCCGTCGGCTCCCGGTACAGCACGCACTCGGCGAACGGCGTCCGGTCCGGCCCGTCCGCCACTTCGCCCGTCCCCGTCGCGCGGTCATCGCTCATGACCCCGGCGTAGGCCGCCGCGCCGGTCCCGTGCCGCCGTCCCCGTCTCCGTCCCCGTCTCCGTTCCCGTTCCCGCCCCTGCCGCCCTTCTGCCGCCGCTCGTGCGACGCCTCGATCAGTGCGGAGACCTTGACGAAGCGGTAGCCCTGCTCGCGCAGTTCGGGCACGACCGTGCGGACCGCGTCCTCGGTCACCGGGGCGGCGCTGCGCGTGCAGTGCAGGACGACCACGGAGCCGGGCCGTACCCCGTCCAGCACCTGCTGTGCGACGGCGTCCGCGTGCGTCGCGAACGCGTCCCCGCTCACCACGTCCCACTGCACCGCGGTGACACCGAGCGCGCCGATCGCCCGCAACGCCTGGTCGTCGTAGCAGCCGCCGGGGAAGCGGAAGTACGGCATCGGGTGGGTCACGCCCGCGGCGCGCAGGGCCGTGAAGGCACGCTCCACGTCGGAGCGCATCCGCTGCCGCGGCAGGACCGGGAGCCCGTAGCAGCTCGGGGTGAAGGAGTAGTGGCTGTAGGAGTGGTTGCCGACTTCGAAGAGCGGGTCCGCCGCGATCGCCCGGGCCTCATCGGGGTACTGCTCGGCCCACCGTCCCGTCATGAACACCGTCGCCGGCACCCTCAGCGCCCGCAGCGCGCCGATCAGCCCGGGGTTGTCGAAGTGCTCGCCGGCCGCCGCCCGGGGACCCTGGTCCGCGGTCATGTCCGCGTCGAAGGTGAGGGCGACCGTCTTGCCGAGCCGTGGCGCGTTCGTGAAGACGGGCGTCAGCCCGCCGGGTCCGGGCGCGAGCGTGGCCGTCCTGGGAACGGCCGCCGGGTAGGGCGCGGACGGCGCGGCGGTGCGCTGCGGCGTGCCGGAGGCCCCGCAGGCGGCCAGTGCCGCGCCCAGGACGCACACGGCGGCGGTACGCCGTACAGATGTGATCACCGGGCGAACGTAACCAGGAAAATCGGATCAGCATCCCACCTCTCGCGGGTGCCGGACGGGAACATCCGTGACGTCACCCGCCCGGCCGAGGCCCGGCCCAGCGCCCGATCGCACGCGCCACCCGCCGCTTCGGCCGCTCGTCCGCCCTGGACACCGGGTCCCCGTGTCGCGTACCGGTCGGGCCCGGTACTCAATGGTGACGGGATCCGTTCGCGCGCCGATGCCGGCCGGCAGGGAGGAGACCGCGCCCATGACCGCAGAGGGAAGGACGCCGGAGGAGGGTCCACGGGTGTCCCGGCGCCGGGCTCACGCCACCGCCGCGCGCGGTGCCGTGATGACTCCGGCCGGGAGCCGGGCCCTGGCCCTGCTGCGTCTCGCGCTCGGCTTCGTCTTCTTGTGGGCCTTCGCCGACAAGGCCTTCGGCTGGGGGTACGCCACTCCCTCCGAGAGGGCCTGGTTCAAGGGCGGGTCCCCCACCAAGGGCTACCTCGACCGTGTCGAGGTGGGGCCGTTGGAGTCCACGTTCCACGACTGGGCCGGAGCCGCCTGGGCCGACTGGCTGTTCATGATCGGCCTGATCGCCGTCGGCGTGGCCTTCGTGGTGGGAGTCGCGCTGCTGCCCGCGGCCGTCGCGGGCGCCGCGATGCTGGTCCTCATGTGGATGGCCGAATGGCCACCGGCTCGGCACACCTCCGCCGGGGCGCCGAGCATGTCGACCAACCCGGTCGTCGACTACCACGCGGTCTACGCCCTGGCCCTCATCGCCCTGGCCCTGACCTGTTCCGGCGACACCTGGGGCCTGGGCCGGGCCTGGGCACGGTTGCCGTTCGTCCGGGGCAGGCGCTGGCTGCGGTGAGCCGCCGGCGCGCTCGCGTGCCGCTCAGGGCTCCTTCAGCAGCCGCGCCCGGCACTCCGCCACGTCGAGGTCCGCCTCGGGGTAGCGGGGGTCCAGCTCCCGCAGGTGTTCCAGCAGCAGTCCGGCGACGGCCCAGTTGCGGTACCACTTGTGGTCGGCGGGGACCAGGTACCAGGGGGCCGCGGGAGTGGCGCAGCGGGTCAGGGCCGTCTCGTACGCCTGCCGGTACACCGGCCACAGGGCCCGCTCCTCGATGTCGCGGGGGTCGAACTTCCAGCGCTTGTCCGGTCTGTCGAGGCGCCGCAGCAGACGGCGGCGCTGCTCGTCGTAGGAGATGTGCAGGAAGCACTTCACAAGCGTGACGCCATCGTCCGCCAGGGCCTCCTCGAAGGCGTTGATCCGGTCGTAGCGGCTCTCGATCTCGTCCCGCGGGGCCAGGGAGCGGACCTTGGCGATCAGGACGTCCTCGTAGTGCGAGCGGTCGAAGATGCCGATCTCGCCGGGCTGCGGGAGCGCCTTCTCGACGCGCCACAGGAAGTCGTGCCGCCGCTCCTCGGGCGTCGGAGCCTTGAAGGCGTGGATACGGCAGCCCGCCGGGTTGAACAGGCCGATGACGTGCTTGACCGCGCCGCCCTTGCCGCTGGTGTCCATGCCCTGGAGCACCAGCAGCATCCGGCGGCGGTCCCCGGCGGTCGCCGCGGCCCACAGGCGTTCCTGCAGGCCGGCGAGGTCCTTGCCGAGCCGGGCGGTGGCCGCGCGCCCGGCGGACTTGCCCCCGGGCCTGCCGGGGGTGGCGCGGGCGTCGTGCGCCGACAGGTCGACGGACTCCCCGACGGGAAGCCGGAGCAGACCACGCAGGGGAGTCTCGTCGTGCTTCTTCGCCATGGTGGATCTCTTCCCGTCGCTTCCCCCGATGGTGCGCCGGGCGGGCGGGCTCGCGCTAGCGGTCCCAGAGGCGGGTGTCCCGCCGGGCGACGAGGGCCTCGATGCGGTGCAGCACCTCCCCGGCGGGCTGGGGGGCCAGGCGGCGGCCGTCGCGCAGCCGCAGCGCGACCTGCTCGCCGGCGGCCTCCTCGGGACCGATCACCGCCTGGTAGGGAACCAGGCGCGCCGCCCGGACGCGCGCGCCCAGGGTGCCCTCCCCGGGGGCGGCCAGCCGGGCCCGCAGACCCCGGTCGGCGCAGCGGCGCACCAGCCGCGCGGACTGCTCCGACTCGGCGTCCGAGACGGGCAGGACCACCACCTGGGTGGGCGCCAGCCAGGCCGGGAAGGCCCCGCCGTGCGCCTCCAGCAGATGGGCGACGGCCCGCTCCAGGCTGCCGATGACGCTGCGGTGGACCATCACCGGGCGGTGCCTGGCGCCGTCGGCGCCGATGTAGCGCAGGCCGAAGCGCTCCGGCTGGTGGAAGTCGATCTGCACGGTGGAGAGGGTGGACTCGCGGCCCGCCGGATCGGCGATCTGCACATCGATCTTGGGGCCGTAGAACGCGGCCTCGCCCTCCGCGGCCTCGTAGGCGATGCCACCGCGGTCCAGGACCTCGCGCAGCATCGCCGACGCCCGGCGCCACAGCTCGGGGTCCGCGACGTACTTGCCGCCCGGGCCTGGCAGCGACAGGCGGTGGCGGGCCGCCCGGATGCCGAGCGCCGCGTACGCCTCGCCGATCATCCGCAGCGCGCTCTCCGCCTCCTCGACCGCCTGCTCCAGGGTGCAGAAGACATGCGCGTCGTTGAGCTGGATCGCCCGTACGCGGGTCAGCCCGCCGAGCACACCGGATGGCTCGGAACGGTACATGCCGCCCAACTCTGCGATGCGGAGCGGCAGTTCACGGTAGCTGCGGGCGCGGGAGCGGTAGATCAGCGCATGGTGCGGGCACAGGCTGGGGCGCAGCACGGCCTGCTCGCCGCCCAGTTCCATGGGAGGGAACATGTCCTCGCTGTAATGCGCCCAGTGCCCGGACAGCTCGTACAGCTCGCGCTTGCCGAGCACCGGCGAGTACACATGCCGGTAGCCCGCGCGGCGCTCGGCATCCCGGATGTACTCCTCCAGGGCGTGCCGGACGACGGCACCGTCGGGCAGCCAGTACGGCAGGCCCGCGCCCATCAGCGGGTCGGTGCCGAACAGCTCCAGTTCGCGGCCGAGGCGGCGATGGTCGTGCATGGCTTGGGTCTCCTCTCGGTGGCGGGTGGTACCCCGCTGCTCGGGCGAAGCCGGGAGATCGAGGGAGAGTGCGGCCACGCGGCGAAGCCCCGGGGCACTCGCCCCGGGGCTTCGGACTCGACCAGCAGTCAGCGCGCCGGGACACTCTCCGGCGTCGTCGTGCACATAGAGGCGCGCTGCATGCCGGTGACACTAGCGGCGGGAGCCCGGCGGCGCGCGGGATTTTCCGGCGGGCGCCGCGCACCGGACCCCTGCCGGAGGCCGGGGCGGCGGGTGTCGCGGGCGGTCAGTCGCCGGGCGTGTCGGTCGTGAGGGACACGGGGGCGGCCTCGGAGGCCGGTGCCGGTGCCTCCACTGAGGGCGCCGGTGCCGGTGCCTCGTCCACCGGGGGCGCCGGTGCCGAGCGTGTCTGGTCGCTCGCGGGGACCGCCTCGTGCTCATGGGTCGACCGCTCCAGGAACCGCAGCAGCTCCACCGGGAACGGCAGCACGAGCGTGGAGTTCTTCTCGGCCGCGACGGCCACCACCGTCTGCAGCAGCCGCAGCTGGAGCGCGGCGGGCTGGTCGGACATCACCCCGGCCGCCTCCGCCAGCTTCTTCGACGCCTGCAGCTCCGCGTCCGCGTTGATGACGCGTGCCCGGCGCTCGCGGTCCGCCTCCGCCTGGCGGGCCATCGACCGCTTCATCGTGTCCGGCAGGGACACGTCCTTGATCTCGACCCGGTCGATCTGCACGCCCCACCCCACGGCGGGGCTGTCGATCATCAGCTCCAGGCCCTGGTTGAGCTTCTCCCGGTTGGACAGCAGGTCGTCCAGATCGCTCTTGCCGATGATCGAGCGCAGCGAGGTCTGAGCCATCTGCGACACCGCGAACCGGTAGTCCTCGACGGTGATCAGCGCGCTCGCCGCGTCGACCACCCTGAAGTACACGACGGCGTCCACCCGCACGGTCACGTTGTCCCGCGTGATGCCCTCCTGCGCGGGGACCGGCAGCGTCACGATCTGCATGTTGACCTTCTGCAGCCGGTCGACCACGGGGATCACCGTGGTGAAGCCGGGCGGCCGGGGGCTGCCGAGGAGCCTGCCGAGACGGAAGACCACTCCGCGCTCGTACTGTTTGACGACCCGTGCCGCCGCCCAGAAGTACAGGAGCCCGACGGCACCGGCCGCCACTAGAGCACTCACCAGGTCCTGGAGCATGACGACCCCCTCACCGAGAGGTCTGGCAATGGTTGTCCCTTGTGCCTGCCCTTGCCACGATATTCCCCCGGGTTCGGGGAAGCGAGGGACGGCCGGTACCGCCCGTCAGCGGCCGGGCGTCAGCCGTACGGGCTCCGTGCCGTCCCCGCTGTGCCGCTGTGCCCAGTCGACCAGGGCCCTGCGGACGGCGTGGTCCAGGTGGTGCAGCCCGGACAGGTCCAGTCGGACCGGCCGGTCCCGCGGCAGCGCCTCCAGGCTGTCGAGGATCTTCGGCAGCCGCAGGAAGGTCGCGTTGCCCGACAGGTACGCCCGCACGGGACCCGCTCCCTTGTCGACGACCTCCAGCTTGATGTGCGAGGCCTGCCACGCGGTCTTCACCACGGACAGCGCCAGACCGATGAGCACGCCCTCGAACATGCCGACCGTGACGATGGACACCGCGGTGACCACGAGGATCAGCGCCTCGCCCCGGTACTCGCGCCACAGTGCCGCGATCTCCCGTACGGGGATGAGCTTGGCGCCCGAGTACACCAGGACACCCGCGAGGGCCGGGACCGGCAGATACGCCAGCGCGGACGGAAGCAGCGCCGCGAACAGCAGCAGCCACACGCCGTGCAGTACCCGGCTCGCCCTGGTCCTGGCGCCCGCGTGCACATTCGCCGCGCTGCGCACGATCACCGCGGTCATGGGCAGCGCGCCGAGCAGCCCGCAGACGGTGTTGCCCGCACCCTGCGCCATCAGTTCCCTGTCGTACTCGGTACGCGGACCGTCGTGCATCCGGTCCACGGCGGCCGCGCTGAACAGCGACTCGGCGGACGCGATCAGGGTGAACGCGACGACCGTGCCGAACAGGCCCACGCCCGCCGACTCGCCGAGGGCGCCCAACGACGGCGGCTGGATCGCGCCCAGCAGACCCCGCACCTCGACCGTGGCCACCGGCAGGCCGGACACCGCGGCGACGAGCGTGGCGAGACCGACGGCGGCGAGCGGTCCGGGAACCGAGCGCACCCGGCGCGGCACGCACCGCCATGCCATCAGGACGGCGACGGTGCCCGCGCCGAGTGCCAGCGAGGCGAGCGCGCGCGGGCTCGTGGCGGCGTCGGCGAGCGCCCAGGGCAGCCCCGCCAGTTTCCGCAGGCCCGAGGCGGGGGCCCGGGACCCGGTCAGGGAGTAGATCTGCCCGGCGATCAGGACGAGGCCTATGCCGGCCAGCATGCCCTCCACCACGGAGACCGAGATGGCCCGGAACCAGCGTCCCAGCTTCAGCGCGCCCAGCAGGAGTTGGAGCACTCCGGTGGCGAGCACGAGCACGCCGAGGACCGGCAGCCCGAACTCCCGGACCGCCTCGAAGACCAGCACGGTCAGCCCGGCCGCCGGCCCGGAGACCTGCAGGCTGCTGCCGCGCATCAGCCCGGTGACGATGCCGCCCACGACGCCGGTGACCAGCCCGAGTTCGGCGGGCACACCGGAGGCGACGGCGACGCCCACGCACAGCGGGAGCGCGACCAGGAACACGACCAGGGAGGCGGCGATGTCCTGCCTGAGATACGGAAACCGCCTGGCACGGGTGAGATCGATGAGGGGTTGCATATGTCAGTTCCTCCTGGCGCGCCCCAACGGCGCGTCGGTGTACGAGAACGTGGCAGATGCGGGTACGACGGCATGACCCCGCGTCGGCGCGCTCGGCCGACGGGGCGTGGGTGAGGGAGGGAAACGGTCAGCCCGTACCCGGTGAACCGCTCAGTGGCGGGACACCCGAAGCGCCGCGGGAGCGGCGGGGGGTCTGGACGTCAGCGGGGGGACGGCCCGGGCGGCACGCGAGGCGGGGGCGGGGAGCAACAGGGCCGGAAGGGCGGCGGAGGGAATCGCCGGGGCGAGCCGGACCGTCGTACCTCGTACCATGCGCCTCCTTCCCCGCTCGGGGCGTCCGCCGGTGGGCCTCGGTGCGTGCGGCGAGGGGCCGCGGCACCACGGTATCCCGGTCGGCCCGTTTGCAGGGCCGACTTTGCGCTGTGGGTAAAGAAGAGCCCAAAAACCGAGGTGGGAATGACCGGAACTCGTCGATGACGTACGAGTGTTTGACTCTGCTACGCCGGGACGAGGCCCTTGGCGTCACGGGCGAGGGCGGTGAGGCGGGAGATGGCCCGGAAGTACTTCTTGCGGTAGCCGCCCTTCAGCATCTCCTCGCCGAACAGCCGGTCGAACGGCGCTCCGGAGGCGAGCACCGGCACCTCGCGGTCGTAGAGCCGGTCAGCGAGCACCACGAGCCGCAGGGCCGTCGACTGGTCCGGCACCGGCCCGACGCCGGTCAGGCACACGGCCCGCACCCCGTCGGTCAGCGCGCCGTACCGGCTCGGGTGGACCCGGGCGAGGTGCTCCAGCAGGTGCGAGAAGTCGTCGAGCGAGGCGCCCTCGGTGGCATACGCCGCCTTCGTCACCTGCTCCTCGCCGTACGGCGCCGGCGCCTCGGGCAGTCCGCGGTGGCGGTAGTCCTCGCCGTCGATGCGCAGCGTGCGGAAGCGGGCGGACAGGCCCTGGATCTCGCGCAGGAAGTCGGCGGCGGCGAAGCGCCCCTCGCCGAGCCTGCCCGGCAGGGTGTTGGAGGTCGCGGCGAGCGCCACACCCGCGTCGACGAGCTTGCCGAGCAGGGTGGAGACGAGGACGGTGTCGCCCGGGTCGTCGAGTTCGAACTCGTCGATGCACAGCAGACGGTGGCCGGAGAGCGTCCGGACCGTCTGCTGGAAGCCGAGCGCGCCGACCAGGTTCGTCAGCTCCACGAAGGTGCCGAACGCCTTGAGGGCGGGCTCGGCGGGGGCCGCGTGCCAGAGGGAGGCCAGGAGGTGGGTCTTGCCGACGCCGTAGCCGCCGTCGAGGTACACACCGCGGGGGCCGGCGGGCGCCGCGGCGGCCTTCGTCTTCCCGAAGCCGAAGAACGACCGCCGCGCGGGCGCCGCCTGCGCACCGCCGAGACCGGCGGCGAAGCCGTCGAGGACGCGCACCGCCTCGCTCTGGCTGGGCTGGGCCGGGTCCGGGATGTACGTCGCGAAGCGGACCGAGTCGAACCGCGGCGGCGGCACCATCTCGGCCACGAGCCGGTCGGCGGGGACGTGCGGCTCACGGGCGCACAGGGACAGCGGGGCCGCTTCGGCTATCGGTGCGGTCCGGGACGCGGCGGTGGAAGACGACACGGTTCACCACTCTAAAGGCCGTGACACACTGCACGGCATGCGACGCCTGTTCCCTGTGACCGACGAAACAGCGGCCCGGCCGGCCGCGCGTCCCGGAGACGGTCCCGTCGACCGCGACTGGACGCTGGAGGAACTGGCGGCGGCGTACGCCTACCCCGAGCCCGCTCCCGGCGGCCGGGAGCCCTGGCTGCGCGCCAACATGGTCTCCACGCTCGACGGCGCCGCCCAGCACGAGGGGCGTTCCCAGCCCATCTCCGGCGCCGCCGACATGCGGATCTTCGGTGTGCTGCGGGGGCTCGCGGACGTCGTGATCGTCGGCGCCGAGACGGTACGGCAGGAGCGGTACCGCCCGGCCCGCGCGCGTGAGGGTTTCGCCGCGCTGCGGAAGGCGGCCGGGCAGGGTCCCGCGCCCACGATCGCCGTGGTGAGCGCGAGCCTGGAGCTGGACTTCTCGCTGCCGCTGTTCACCTCGCCCCTGATGCCCACGCTCCTGCTCACCGGGGCCGCGGCCGCGCCGGACCGGGTTGCGGCGGCCGAGCGGGCGGGCGCCCGGGTGGTGACCGCCGGGGACGGCATGGGGGTGGAGCCGGCCCGTGCCGTCCGCGCCCTCGCGGAGCTCGGCCTGACCCGGCTGCTGACCGAGGGCGGCCCGCGCCTGCTGGGGCAGCTGGTCGCCGCCGGGGTGCTGGACGAACTGTGTCTGACCGTGTCCCCGATGCTGACGGCGGGCGACGCGCAGCGGATCGCCGGGGGGCCCTCGGTCGCGGTGCCCGAGAGGTTCGCGCTGGTGTCGTTGCTGGAGGACGAAGGGTTCCTGTTCGGCCGCTATCACCGGACCTGAGGGCGGTCACCGCCGGACCTGGCGGCACGGAGCGTGACCATCGCGGCCGTTTATTCCGATATGTGCCTGTATATCCGTGACATCGTGGAATTACCCGTTCCGTTCGATCCGTGGCGGGCACACTGAAAAGCCGCAGATTCCCGTGCCCTCACGGGGCAGGATGGTTTCCGCAGGGCCTCGAGGCCCACGGAGGAGAGAGGCCCTGGGCCTCGAAGGAGAGGGGCGCCTGTCGTGTTCACGAGCGTACTGATGATCGAGAAGGCCCTCACGTCCGCCGACGTGGAGTTCGTCACCACGTTGCACGGGGAGGAAGCCGTTTTCTTCCACGTCCTGCTGCAGCCCCGCGGCGACCAGGCGGACCGCCTGCTGCGGGCCATCGACGACATCGCCATGGGCGAGCTGGACGAGGCGGCGCACGAGCGGGAGACCCCGGAGGGCGAGCAGGCCGCGGCCCTGGGACAGCAGGCCCTGGAGGTGTCGCTGTCCGCGCTGCGCGCGGCGGGCAGCGAGGCGGAGGGCCGCATCGTCGAGGACCACCCCCTGGACGCGCTCAAGTCGCTGGTCGAGGAGGCCGAGGCGGACGAGGTGCTCGTGCTGACCGACCCGCACTACGTGGAGGAGTTCTTCCACCGGGACTGGGCGTCGAGGGCCCGGCACAAGGTGGGCGTGCCGGTGCTGAAGCTGTTCTCGCACCGCAAGGCGTAGCGGGCCGTCGGTGTACATGATCCCCGGCGCCACGGCATAGGCTGGGCCGCTGAACCCACGCCGTACCAGCACTCAGGAGACATGCATGGCACCCGGCCTCCCCACCGCCATGGACCGACCGCACTTCATCGGCATCGGCGGCGCCGGAATGTCGGGCATCGCGAAGATCCTCGCGCAGCGCGGGGCGAAGGTGGCGGGCAGCGACGCGAAGGACTCGCCGACCGCCGCGGCCCTGCGGGCCCTGGGCGTGACGGTGCACATCGGGCACGCGGCCGGGAACCTCGCCGACGACGCCACCTGCGTCGTCGTCTCCTCTGCGATCCGCGCGGACAACCCGGAGCTGGCGCGCGCGGCCGAACGGAACATTCCCGTGGTCCACCGCTCGGACGCCCTGGCCCGCCTGATGGACGGCCTGCGCCCGATCGCGGTGGCCGGCACCCACGGCAAGACGACCACGACGTCGATGCTCGCGGTGTCCCTGACCGAGCTGGGCCTGAACCCGTCGTACGCGATCGGCGGCGACCTGGACGCCCCCGGCTCGAACGCCCTGCACGGCGACGGCGAGATCTTCGTCGCGGAGGCCGATGAGAGCGACCGCAGCTTCCACACGTACGCCCCCGAGGTCGCGATCGTCCTCAACGTCGAGCTGGACCACCACGCGAACTACGCGTCCATGGAGGAGATCTACGAGTCCTTCCAGACCTTCGCGGGCCGGATCGTGCCCGGCGGTACGCTGGTGATCTCCGCGGACCACGAGGGCGCGCGCGAGCTGACGCGGCGGCTGGAGGGCTCGGTGCGGACGGTGACGTACGGCGAGTCGGAATCCGCCGACGTGCGCATCCTGTCGATCGTCCCACAGGGCCTGAAGAGCCGGGTGACGGTGGACCTGGACGGTTCGGAGCGGACCTTCACGGTCTCCGTCCCCGGCCGCCACTACGCGCACAATGCCGTGGCGGCGCTGGCGGCGGGTGCCGCGCTGGGTGTCCCGGCCGCGGAACTGGCCCCGGCCCTGGCGGCCTACACAGGGGTCAAGCGCCGCCTCCAGCTCAAGGGCGAGGCGGCCGGCGTCCAGGTCGTCGACTCCTACGCGCACCATCCCACCGAGATGACCGCGGACCTGGAGGCGATGCGGGCCGCCGCCGAGGGCCGCATCCTCGTGGTCTTCCAGCCCCACCTCTTCTCCCGCACCCAGGAGCTGGGCAAGGAGATGGGCGAGGCGCTGGCCCTGGCCGACGCGTCGGTCGTCATGGACATCTACCCGGCCCGTGAGGACCCGGTCCCGGGCGTGACGAGCGAGCTGATCATCGAGGCGGCCCGGGCGGCCGGCGCGGACGTGCAGGCCGTCCACGACCGGGAGGAGGTCCCGGCGGCCGTGGGGGGAATGGCCAAGCCCGGCGACCTGGTTCTCACCATGGGTGCGGGTGACGTCACGGACCTGGGCCCGCGGATCCTGGACCGTCTGTCGAAGTGAGGGGCTGACACGCATGACGTACGACGTCGAGAAGCCGGACGAGCAGTGGCGCGCGGAGCTGACCCCGGCCGAGTACGCGGTCCTGCGCCGGGCCGGCACGGAGCCGGCGTTCACCGGTGAGTACACGGACACCAAGACCAGGGGCGTCTACTCCTGCCGCGCCTGCGGTGCCGAACTCTTCACCTCGGACACGAAGTTCGAGTCCCACTGCGGCTGGCCGAGCTTCTACGACCCGCGCGACACGGAGGCCGTGGAACTCGTGCCCGACCATTCGCACGGGATGGTGCGGACAGAGGTACGGTGCGCGCGGTGCGGTTCGCACCTTGGGCATGTGTTCGAGGGCGAGGGTTACCCCACCCCGACCGATCAGCGGTACTGCATCAACTCGATCTCACTGCGGCTGGTACCGACGGAGGGCTGAGGAGCGGCAGCCCGTAATCGGGTGGCTCATGCTGTCCCCGGCGTACAGCCCGACTCGTCTGCCTTTATGGCCCTGAACTCAAGATGGTCGGCGACGTCTGCAAGCGGGATACGGTGCCAGGCCGAGCGCCGGAAGGCGCTGGGAACGAAGCAGACTTCTCTCCACATGACCCCACCTCCGCGGGAACGCCACAGCGCCGGCGGCGGGCGACCTTGGCCGCATCCGCCTGCGCCGCCATCGGCTCCACCGACTTGCGCCGTCCCTCCCGCAGCACCTACTCCACGTCGTGGACGCTGTTCTCCCGCGGCCGCACGTTCCCAGAAGACTGGGCCGGGCCGTCGCACGTGGGATCGCGGTCGTTGCGCGTCGTGGGGAGAGGCTGTTCACTCCAGATGGTCTTGCCGCTGTCTGTGTAACGGGTACCCCAACGTTCGGTGAAGTCCGCGACGAGCCGGAGACCGCGGCCGCCTTCGTCCAGCGGGCGGGCCCGGCGCAGGTGCGGAGCGGTGTGGCTGCCGTCGGACACTTCGCAGATCAAGGCGGAGTCTTTGATCAGTCTGAGCGTGATGGGCGCAGAGGCATGACGGAGGGCGTTGGTGACCAGTTCGCTGACCACGAGTTCGGTGACGAAAGCCATCTCCTGGAATCCCCAGGCGTCGAGCTGGCGGCTGGCCATCTCACGGGCTTGAGCCACGCATCTCGGGTCGTCCGACAACTGCCAGGTGGCGACGCCCCCTGAGCTCAGCGAGGTGACCCGGGCGAGGAGAACGGCGATGTCGTCGTCGGAATCGGCCGGGACGGACGAGCAGATGCGGTCGCACAGGCAGTGGAGGCTGCGCACCTCGGCTGCGAGCGCCGCGGTGAGGCGGGCGAAGGTGGCTTTGCTCCCGTGGCGGCGCAGGTTCAACAGGCCGTCGGTGTAGAGCGCGATGATGGTGCCCTCGTCGAGAGGGAGAGTAATGCTCTCGAATGCGATGTCACCGAAGCCCAGCGGCGGGTGTTCGGGCAGTTCGGGGAAGGAGACGGTGCCGTCGGGACGCCGGAAGGCGGGCGCGGGATGGCCGGCGCTGGCGAGCGTGCACGCGCGGGATACCGGGTCGTACACGAGGTAGAGACAGGTGGCTGCGAGGTCACGGGTCTCGTCGTCTTCGTTCAGCCGCACCGCGAGGCCGTCCATGTGGGCGAGCAGCTCGTCCGGGGCGACGTCGAGTTCGGCGAACGCGTGCACGGCGGTACGAAGGCGGCCCATGAGGGCGGCGGCGTGGACGCCACGGCCGACGACATCGCCGATGACCAGGGCGACACGCGCGCCTGAAAGGGGGATCACGTCGAACCAGTCGCCACCGACACCCGCCTCGGTGTCAGCCGCAATGTAGCGCTGCGAGACTTCCACGGTGCTGGTGCCTGAGGATTGGGCCGGAAGCAGGTCACCCTGGAGAGCAAGCGCGATGTCGCGGGTCCGGCTCAGCTCCCGGGCCCGCTGCCGGGCCTGGCTGGTGAGTAGGGCGATGGCCGAGCTGGTCGTGATCAGACCGAATTTGATCCACCAGACGCCCTCACTGTCCTCGGAAGGCGCCCAGAAGCGGAGCATGCCGTACAGCGCCACGGTCAGCGCTCCGACCAGCGCGGTGGCGTGCACTCCGTGCGTTGCGGCGGCGATGAAGGGCGCGACGGCCAGCAGGAGCCCGTAGTGACCGCTGGGTATCACGATGACGAGGACGCTGACCGTGGCAGCGACCAGCAGCCAGGGAAGAAGCAGCAGAACGGGCTGGAACGAGTCGAGTGCCCGTGGTATCGCTCGCATCGGCCACCGCCTCCAGCCCGCCCCGGAGAAGTCGTCGCCCAGCAGCAGGTACGAACGCGTCACCGCAATGGACACCGCATGGTGGTCAGCCGCGGAACGTGCGTACTCTCAGCCGTCGCAACCCTGCACCACCACGCTACGCAGCACCCGCAGCGCAGGCACGTTGTACGTTCCCAGCGCTGTCTTCTCGTAGCAGGCGGGAGCAGGCTCCCTGCGCGAGCCGGCCACGCCGGATGGCTATGGGGACGAAGAGACTGATGCTTGCGGGAGAGTCCTTGACAGCCCGCTCGGCGCACCTCACGCCCCCTGGGGCACCAGCAGTTGCGCCTTGCGTGGGCGGGCGGTCTGGGAGGCGTGGTGAAAACCGGCGGCGACGTGGTTGACGGTGATCAACAGGCAGGCGGCGGGTCCGACACCCCGCAGCCTGATCGAGAGGCGTGGACGGCCCAGTGACCGGTGAGCTACGGGAGGTGGCGGTGGTGCCAGCGGATGCTCCCCCACCAAGGAGGGCAGCAGCCTCGTGAGGACCCGCTTGTCGGCCCCGAGACGGTCGTCCAGCCCCGCACTGCCGCGGGCAGCATGTGGAACAACGCGCCACCCAGCAGCGCCCAGCCCCCGCCAGGGGCTCTGCAGGGTCCCGACGGTTGGCTCGTCGCCGTTGGCACGAACCCGCGCCCTGTCCCGATCGGGTCGGGGACGGGACGCCGTGCGTCCTCGCGGACGTCGGTTTTCCCGTCCCCGACCGCCAAACCCGCTGTGCGAGTCGGCCCCGCAACGGGCTCTCCATGTGTCTTGCCCGGTGCCGGCCGTCGTCGGCTGCCGATTCGATGGTCCAAGGAGTTGGAATGCGGGCCGCGGCGCGAGGGGAATGACATGCAGCTCGACGACGAGAGCGGGATGCTCGTCCTGAGTCGGATCAGTTGCCGAGCCCCCTTGCAGAAGGCGACGGACCCGACGCAGGGGTGGCCACGCCCTCTCCGGCTCGCGCACCGCACCCGGCTGCTTGCCGTGGAAGGACGATCACACGGTCGGACAGAGCCTCCAGAGGGCCTGCGGAATCCGGCGGGGCGGTCATCAGGACGGTACGGCCGTCCTCGTCGCTCAGGGCGCGGATGAGAGCGGTGACCTCTGCCGCCTCGGCTTCGGGTACCCCTTCCAGCGGTTCCCCGAGGAGCGCGATCTTGGGATCGTCGGCCAGCAGCATCGCCAGTTCCAGCCTTCTCGTCTCTCCCGGAGACAGCAGGGATGAGGGAGCTCCCGCCTGGTCGGTGAGGCCGGCCCGGTCCAAGAGGCGTTCCACTGCGGCCTCGTGGCCGGGTTCTCGGCGCCACGGGCTCCATGCGGTCTCCTGGGCCACCTGGACGGCCAACCGGACCTGCTCCTCGGCGGTCATGTCGGCCCATAACGGGCGGACAGGGTAGCCGCGTGCCAGCCCGCGTCGCGCGCGCCGGTAGGCGGGCTCGGCCGTGACATCGACACCGTCGAGCTCGATGGTTCCCGTACCCGGCACCGCGATGCCGCTGAGGAGGTGCAACAGCGCGGCCACGGCTGAGCGGTCGGGCGCGACGAGGGTGATCACCTCTCCTGCGGCGACGTCGAAGGAGACCTGCTCGAGCGCGGCGGTGGTCGCGCCCGCCCATGACAGCCCCGTGACGCGCAGAGCGCTGCGTCCCGCCGGTGTCGGGTCGGTCTCGCTGTTGCCCGCCATGCTGTTCCTCGCATCCGCCGGTCCGCGCTTTTGGCCCCGGTCCTTGGCGCCGCCCGGCATGTGGATGCCGGACGGCTGGGCAGGACGAGGGCCCGCGGCAGACGCTACGAGGAGGCCCGACCGCTCGATATGGCGGTTGCCGCCACTTGAGCCGACCCGACCGTGGCAGCTGGATATATACCGGTAACGCGCTGTTGCGGTGATGGTGGAGAGCACCCAACCCCAGGCAAGGGCGCCGGACACACCGTCGGGATGCGGCTGGTGACTCCCTGGGCCAAGGAAGACGAAGACGGAGAGACGGCATGGACAAGGTGGTGGATTCGGCCGCGGAAGCGGTGGCCGACATCCCGGACGGGGCGACGCTCGGGGTCGGGGGTTTCGGGCTGTGCGGCATCCCGTCGACGCTGATCGCCGCGCTGGCCCGGACGGAGATCACGGGGCTGCGGGTGGTGTCCAACAACTGCGGTGTGGACGACTGGGGCCTGGGCCTGCTGCTGCGGGCCGGTCGGATCGCCCGCATGACGTCGTCGTACGTGGGTGAGAACAAGGAGTTTGCGCGCCGGTACCTCACCGGTGAGCTGGAGGTGGAGCTGACTCCGCAGGGCACGCTGGCCGAGCGGCTGCGCGCAGGCGGCAGCGGTATCCCGGCGTTCTTCACCCCGGCCGGTGTGGGGACCCAGGTCGAGGAGGGCGGTCTGCCGTGGCGGTACGCCGCCGACGGCAGCGTGGCCGTGGCCTCCCCGCCGAAGGAGGTCAGGGAGTTCGGCGGTCGCCGGTACCTGCTGGAGGAGTCCATCACGGCCGACTTCGCGCTGGTGCGCGCAGCGGTCGCGGACCGGCAGGGCAACTGTGTCTTCCACAGCGCGGCCCGGAACTTCAACCCGCTGTGCGCGATGGCCGGCCGTCTCACGATCGTGGAGGCCGAGCGCATCGTCGAGCCCGGGCAACTCGACCCCGACGCGGTGCACCTGCCGGGCGTGTACGTCGACCGGATCGTCACCGCGGACCCCACCGACAAGCGCATCGAGCGACGTACCGTCCGACCCGCCGCCCAGGAGGCGTGATCCATGGCACTCGACCGCGACCAGCTCGCCGCTCGCGCCGCCCGTGAACTCGAAGACGGGCAGTATGTGAACCTGGGCATCGGCCTTCCCACGCTCATTCCCAACCATCTGCCGGACGGCATCCACGTCGTGCTGCACTCCGAGAACGGCATCCTGGGCGTGGGCCCCTACCCGGTCGACGGGACGGAGGACCCGGACCTGATCAACGCGGGCAAGGAGACGGTGACGCTCCTGCGGGGCGCCGCCTCCTTCGACTCCGCGTTCTCCTTCGGCATGATCCGTGCCGGGCGCATCGATGTCTCGGTTCTGGGCGCCATGCAGGTCTCGGCCTGCGGCGACCTGGCGAACTGGATGATCCCGGGCAAGATGGTCAAGGGCATGGGCGGGGCCATGGACCTGGTCCACGGGGCCCGTCGGCTGATCGTCGTGATGGAGCACACCGCCAAGGACGGCTCTCCGAAGATCGTCGACGAGCTGAGCCTGCCCGCCACCGGGCGCGGGGTGGTGAACCGCATCATCACCGACCTCGCGGTGATCGACGTGGCCCCCGAGGGGCTGATCCTGGCCGAGCTCGCGCCGGGTGTCACCGTGGATGACGTGCAGGCGGCCACCGCGCCCGAGCTGCGTGTCCCGGCCGGCATCACGGCCTTGTGAGCCGCGCGGGGCCGGACCGCAACCCATCCCGCGCCCCGGCCCCGCGCGATCCCGGTCCCCCTTGCCCACACCCGCATTCGTACTGGAGTTCACTCATGACCACGTCCGTCATCCTTGCCGGGGCCCGTACGCCCATGGGACGGCTGCTCGGAACGCGGCCGTCGGCGTCGCCTCCACACGGCGCCTGGGCGTCGATCCCGAGATCGTGAACGCGGAGGGCGGCGCCATCGCGTTGGGCCATCCGCTGGGGGCATCGGGAGCGCGGCTGGTGCTGCATCTGGCCCACGCCCTGCGCCGGCGCGGTGGCGGGCTGGGCGCGGCGGCTCTGTGCGGGGGCGGCGGCCGGGGCGACGCGCTCGTCCTCCGCGTTCCCGCCGAGTAGCGGGGACGCGGCCGGAGCCGCCCTCACGAGTCGCGACGCGGACGCCGGTCAGGGCGGCCGCGCCGGGTTGGGGGCGCATGCGGCGGTGTCACCTGTTCATTGCCGCCCTGGGATCCCCTCCGGCACAGCGGGGCTGTGGGAGTGAAGCCCAGAGCGTGCCGTGATCACGGCTGGTCGTCCGGTACGGCCGTTGCCTCGCCCCCCAGGCGGCCGGTCTGGGAGATGAGGTGGATGCGCAGCGCCAGCTGGATCTCCAGGGCACGCTCCGGGCTCTCCCAGTCCCGGCCCAGGAGCGCGGCGATCCTGTCGATGCGCTGAACCACGGTGTTGACGTGGATGTGCAGCAGGCCCTTCGCGCGGATGTGGCTGCCGCCGACCGCGAAGTACGCCTGCAGCGTCCTGATCAGTTCGGTCCCCCGGCGCTCGTCCCACTCCAGTACGGGTCCGAGGACCCGGCGGACGAACCCCTCGGTGTCCTGTTCCTTGCCCAGCAGGACTCCCAGGAACCCGAGGTCCGCGGCGCAGGCTCCGTCGCCCGTCAGGCCCAGCACACGCATGGCGCTCAGGCAACGCCGGGCCTCGGCGTGGAAGCCGGGCAGGGCTCCGGGGCCGTTGCAGGGGCCGGCGGCGACCACGGTGACCGGTGCGCCCAGCCCCTGGGAGAGGTGGTCGGCCGCCGTTCTGGCCGCATGGCCGGGCTCGGTTCCGTCGTCCGGCAGCAGTACGACCACCTGCTGCTCGTACTCGCAGCACAGCCCGTCTCGGCCGAAGAGGTGCCGCTGGGCAGCCGCCGTCAGCTTGCCGTTCGACTCCGGTCCCGCCTCGGCGACCAGCACCAGGTGTGGTTGGAGCAGATCGATACCGAGTCGGCGGCCTCGTTCGGCGAGCAGGACCGGATCACGGGCGGCGCCGTCGAGGAGGTCGGTCAGCAGTTCACCGCGTACCCGGTTCTCCGCCTCGGCGACGGTTCGCCGTAGCAGCAGCAGCAGCGCTGTGGTGGTGCCGGTGCGCTCGAACAGCTGGCGATCCGGGCCGTCCAGATCGGGCCGCCCGTGGAAGGCGAGGCTGCCGAGCAGTTCCTGCCCGGCCAGGACGGCGCAGTACCAGACGTCGCCCTCTTGGACCGAGCGGCCCTCTGCGCGGGCGCGGGCGACGGACCTCGCGAGAGGCACCGGGTCCAGCGCCCCCGCCGACGCGTCGCCGCCCGCCTGGGCCAGCACCTCGCCCCGCGGATCGCAGATGGTCAGCCGGCCGCCGAGGACCTCGGCCACGGCCTCCGCCACCTCCAAGATCTCCGAGCCGCGCAGCACCAGATCCGTGAGCCGGTCGTGGGCCTCGGCGGCGCGCTGCATCGAGGCCGCGTGTTCCTGGATGACCGCGTTGGCCTCCGCCAGCTCCGCAGCGGCGGCCTTGGCCTCGGCGAGCGCCTCGGCGGTGTCGAAGGCGATGGCCGCGTGCGCTGCGAGCGAGCTGAGCAGAGCGACCTCGTCGGGGGAGAAACTGCGGGGGCTGCGGTCGGCCGCGAACAGCACGCCGATCACCTTGCGGGCACCGGTCGTGCCGGAGCCGAGGGCGAGCGGCACGCCGAGGATGGCGACCAGACCCTCGTCGAGAACGCCCGCATCGATCGTCTGCGTGTGCTGGAAGCGCTCGTCGGTGCGGTAGTCGGGGGTGGCGTAGGGGCGCATGGTCTGAGCCACCAGGCCGCCCAGACCCTCGCCCAGCTGGAGCCTGAGCTGCTGGAAGGCGAGTGAGACGGAACCGTCGGTCACGCGCATGAAGGTGTCCTGCGCGGCCTCGTCCACCAGAGTGAGGTAGGCGGTGTCCGTGCCCAGCAGCGTCCTGGCCCGGCGCACGATCGAGTGCAGTACGGCGTCGAGGTCACGCAGGGCGGCCAGGTCGCTCGCGGTGTCGAACAGGGCGGTCAGTTCCGCCTCGCGGCGACGCTGCCTGCGCAGCACCTTTCGGACGCCGAGGGCGATGGAGACCGCCTCCTCGATCTCCGCCAGGTCGGCTTCGCCGACGCCGTCGGCGCGGGCACGGGCGGCCACCGCCGTGTACCGCTCGGCGGACGCGTCGGCGGACAGCAGCTCCACCAGCTGACGCAGGGCGGAGGCGGGGGACTGTGACATGGAACGAACCTCGGGCAGGGCGGGTGCGACATGAGCGGCTCGCGCGCACCCGCAGAAACAGGATCCCAGACGCGTGACGTTCAGTGTGCGGTCCAGCCGCCGTCCAGCGGCAGCGAGGTCCCGGTGACGAACCCGGCGTTCTCGGAGCAGAGCCAGAGCACCGCCGCGGCGACCTCCTCCGGTTCGATGAGGCGCTTGACCGCGCTGCGCTCCAGCATGATCTTCTCCAGCACCTCGGACTCCTCGATGCCGTGCGAGCGGGCCTGGTCGGCGATCTGGGCCTCTACCAGCGGAGTGCGGACGTATCCGGGGCTGACGCAATTGGATGTCACGCCGTGGGATGCCCCCTCGAGTGCGGCCACCTTGCTCAGGCCCTCCAGCGCGTGCTTGGCGGCGACGTAGGCGCCCTTGAAAGCAGAGGCCCGCAGCCCGTGCACCGAGGAGAGATTCACAATGCGTCCCCAGCCCTGCGCGTACATATGGGGAAGTGTGTTGCGGATGATGCGGAACGGTGCCTCCACCATCACCTTCTGGATGAGGGCGAAGCGCTCCGGCGGGAACTCGTGCAGCGGCGCCACGTGCTGGATCCCGGCGTTGTTGACGACGATGTCCGCGTCGGCCGGCAGCGCGTCCACGGCCGCCGGGTCGGAGAGGTCGGTCACGCAGGCCGTGCCGCCGATCTCCTCCGCCACCTGGTCGGCGGCCTCCTCGGCCCGGTCGACGACGTACACGAGAGCCCCGGCGCCGGCCAGGGCGACGGCGCAGGCCCTCCCGATACCACTGGCCGCGCCGGTCACGATGGCCGTGCGGCCCTGAAGGAAGCGGCTCGGGTGGCCTGGGACGTCCCGGTCACCGGGATGGGCCGCGGCGTCGCTGTCATTGCTGCGGATGGTGTTCATGCCCGCCACCGTAAGCAGCGGACCCGTCGCCGGACATGGTGTCGAAGACCATGCTGGAACAGGAACAGATGGAGATTACTCATACAAGGGAGAGCCTTTCCCGCGAGCCGGACTACGGCGCCACCGCCTGCTGGGGATCTTCGTGTTCGTGATCGAGGTGCGGCTCCGGGTCCGGCGACCTCGACCCTGTCCGTTCTCGCAGGACGTGGGCGAGGGTTCCCCAGACACCGCGCCGGAAGAGGAGGACGACGACGATGAAGACGCCGCCGGTCACCAGGGCGGACTCCTGGATGCCCGAGGTGGAAAGCCAGTCCTCCAGGCGTACGACGGCTGCGGCGCCGATCAGGCTGCCCCACAGCGTGCCGATGCCGCCCAGGACGGTCATGATCACGACATGGCCCGAGGTCGTCCAGTAAACCTCGTCCAGCGAGGCGAAGCCGTGGTTGACCGCGTACAGACCGCCGGCGAGGCCGGATAGGAACGCGGAGACGACGAAGACGACCAGCTTGTACTGGTCGGCGGGATAACCCAGGGCCCGGGCCCGTGCGGGGTTGTCGCGGACGGCCGCGACAACGCGGCCGAAGGGCGAGTGGACGAGCCGCCATGCCGCTGCGAGAGCGAGCAGGACGACGGGCAGGGCGGCGTAGTAGTAGACGAAGGCATCGGACAGGTCGACGCCGGGCAGGTCGCGGGGAATGCCCTGCAGGCCGTTCTCGCCGCCGGTGACATCGCTCCACTGGTTGGCGATGAAGTACACCATCTGGGCGAAGGCCAGGGTGACCATGGCGAAGTAGATGCCGCTGCGCCGTACCGCCAGGTAGCCCAGTGGCAAGGCGAGTGCCCCGGAGGCCAGGGCGCCGCCGAGCACGGCCGCGTAGAAGGGCAGGCCGCTGTGGATGGCGATCAGCCCGGTCACGTAGGCGGAGCTGCCCCAGAAAGCCGCGTGTCCGAAGGACAGCAGTCCGGCGTGGCCGAGTAGCAGGTCGAAGGCGACGGCGAACAGGCCCCAGCACAGGATGTCGGCGGCCACCGGCGGATACAGGACCCAGGGCAGGCCGAACGCGGCCAGCACGCCCACTGCCAGCAGCCCCCAGCGCAGCCAGGCGGGGTGGCGATTGAGTGCGGTGAGGAACGAGACGATCACGCGTGCTCCTCCTTGCCGAACAACCCTGCCGGACGCACCAGCAGGACGACGGCCATCAGCAGGAAGACCGAGGTCTGGGACAGGACGGGGACGTAGAGGGCGGCCAGGGACTGCAGCATGCCGATCAGGAATCCGGCGAGCACCGAGCCGAAGACCGAGCCGAGGCCGCCGATGACGACCACCGCGAACACCGTGATGATCAGATCCGAGCCCATCGTGGAGTTGACCGCGCGCATGGGCGCGGCGAGTACCCCGGCAAGGGCCGCGAGTGCGACACCGAAGCCGAAGACCGGGGTGACCCATCGGCCGGTGTCGATGCCGAACGCTCGGGTGAGTTCGGGACGTTCGGTGGCGGCCCGCACGATCATGCCGACGCGGGTGCGGGTGAGCACCACCCACACGGTCGTGCAGACGGCCACGGACACGGCGAGCGCGAACACCTGGTAGCGCGGGAAGTCGAACAGGCCCAGGTCGAGGGACCCGGGGAAGGGGCCGTGCTCGTACGGCTGGGAGTGCGAGCCGTACTTCATGCGCAGCACGTCCTGGCAGACCAGGGCGATGCCGAAGGTGAGCAGGAAGTTGTACAGCGGGTCGAGGGCCATCAGGCGGCGGATGAGGAGCCGCTCCACCACGGTGCCGGCCGCGGCCAGGACGACCGGCACCAGCAGGAGGGCCCACCAGAAGCCCAGGCCGAGGCTCTCGGCTGCGAGCACGGCGCCGAACGCGCCGAGGGTGTAGATCGCGCCGTGGGCGAAGTTCACCACGCGCAGCATGCCGAAGATGACCGCGAGGCCGAGCGCGAGCAGGGCGTAGAAGCTGCCGCTGACCAGGCCGTTGAAACTCTGCTGCAGGAAAGACGTCATGGGGCGTTCCCGTCGTT
>NZ_JBHUDX010000058.1:0-61696 GCF_042678285.1 Streptomyces caeni | reverse complement strand
GGTGGTCAGCTCATGTGGCAGTCGGCTGAGGGCTTGTCGAAGGCGCGGTCGGCGGGGATCGTCTCCACCAGCTGGGTGTAGTCGCCGTCCTCCGTCGCCTTCTTCGGGTCCTTGACCTGGGCCAGGTAGGCGTCGTGGACGACCCGGTGGTCCTCGGCGCGGATGGTCGCGTCACGGGCGAAGAAGTCGCTGAAGTGCTGCCCGTTCAGCTGCTTGGACACTGCCTCGGACTTGTCGGTGCCCGCCTTCTGGACTGCTTCGAGGTAGTGGGAGGCCGCGGAGTAGTCGGCCGCCTGCACGAACGTCGGCCGCACGCCCGTACGGGCCTTGAAACGGTCCGCCCAGCCGCGGGCCTGGGCATCCAGGCCCCAGAACCAGGCGGTCGTGAACATCGTGCCGGCGAGCTTGTCCGCGCCGATCGCCTTGATGTCGGTGTCGAACAGCAGGCCGATGGCGAGCTTGATGCCCTGGTCCTTCAGCTTGAACTGCTGGTACTGCTTGACGACGTTGGCCAGGTCACCACCCGCCTGCAGCGCGCCGAGCACGTCCGGGGCCGGCTTCATGCCCTTCGCCTTGAGCAGGAAGGTGGAGAAGTTGTCGCTGGGGAACGGCGTGGGGTCCTTGCCGACGACGGTCCCGCCCGCGGCCTTGATCGCGGACTCGAACTTCGCCTGCATGTCCTGGCCGAAGGCGTAGTCCGGGTAAATGGTGTACCAGCGCTTGCCGCCCTGCTCGGTCACCTTGGTGCCAGTGCCGTGCGCGAGCATGTAGGCGTCGTAGGCCCACTCGTAGGTGTACGGGTTGCAGGTCTTCCCGGCGAGTTCGGTAGTGGCCGCCCCGGTGTTGAAGTACAGCTTCTTCTCCTGTCCGGCGACGGTCTGCACCGCCAGTGCCGCCGAGGAGGTGGGCACGTCGAACAGGGCGTCGGCCCCCTTGCGTTCGTACATCTCGCGGGCCTGGGTGTTGGCCACCTCGGGCTTGTTCTGGTGGTCGGCCTGGACGACCTCGATGTCCTTGGTGACCGCCTTGCCGCCGTACTTCTTCTTGAAGTCGTCGACGGCCATCTTCACCGCGTCCACCGAGTGGGGGCCGGCGAGGTCCGCGTACACACCTGACAGGTCGGTGAGCACTCCCAGGACTATCTTGTTGTCGCTGATCTTGCCGCCCCCCGCGCTGGGGCCGCCGCCCCCGCAGCCGGCGACGAGTGTGCCGGCCGCCAGCGCCGCCAGGACCGTGGTGATCGTGCGCTTCATGTGCTTGTTCCTCCTGATCGGGAACTGATCGGTGCGCCCTCGTGGCGGTGGCGTCACAGGCCGAGATGGGCCATGAGTTCGTGTTCGTGTTCCTGGATGCCGCTGTTGGCGACCTCCAGCGCGACGCGCCCCTGCGCCAGCAGGTAGTGGCGGTCGGCGACCGTGGCGGCGAACCGGAGGTTCTGCTCGATCAGCAGGACGGAGACCCCGTGCTGCTTGGCATCGCGAATGATCTCTCCGATCTGCTGCACGATGACGGGGGCGAGACCCTCCGTCGGCTCGTCGCACAGCAGCACCCGGGCTCCCGCCCGCAGCACGCGGGCCAGGGCGAGCATCTGCTGCTCACCGCCGGACAGTTTGGCGCCGGGAAACCGCCGACGGGCCGCCAGCACGGGGAAGGTGTCGTACACCCGCTCCAGCGGCCAGGGCGAGGCGCCCCGGACAGGTGGAAGGGTGAGGTTCTCCTCCACCGAAAGCTGGGCGTAGACGCCCCGGTCGTCGGGGACGAAGCCGAGCCCGCGGCGCGCCCTGCGGTGCGGCGGGAGACCAGTGATGTCCTGCCCCTCCAGTGCCACCCGGCCGGTCGCCTGGGTGTGCAGGCCCATCACGCAGCGCAGCAGCGTGGTCTTGCCCGCACCGTTGCGGCCGACGAGCGTGACCACCTCGCCGGCACCGACCCGCAGCGACACCTCATGCAGCACGCGTGCCTCGCCGTAGGCCGCGCTGACCGCCGTGATCTCAAGCAACGTCCGCCCCCAGATACGCCTCCACGACCCGCGGGTCGCTTCTGACCTCGTCGTACGGGCCCTCCGCCAGCACATCGCCGCGCTGCAGTACGGTCACGGTGTCCGCCAGAGAGCCGACGACGCTCATGTTGTGCTCGACCATGACGACCGTGCGTCCCGCCCGGATCCGGTCGATGAGGGCGACGGTGCGGTCCACGTCCTCCAGGCCCATGCCCGCCGTCGGCTCGTCCAGCAGCAGCAGTTTCGGATCGAGCGCGATGGCCAGGGCCAGTTCCAGCGAGCGCTTCCGTCCGTACGGCAGGCTGCCGGATGGCTGCTCGGCCAGGGCCGCGAGCCCCACCTCGTCCAGCAGTTCCAGCGCGCGCGGCGTGAAGCGGCGCATCCGTTTCTCGGAGCGCCACCACTGCCGGGAGAGACCGGTGCCCGCCTGCAGCGCGAGTTCCGCGTGTTCACGGGCGCTCATCTGCGGGAACAGCGTGGTGACTTGGAAGGAACGGGCTATGCCGAGACGGGCGATGCGCTCCGGCGGAGCCGACGTGACGTTGTGGCCGTCGAAAACGATCCGGCCCGCGCTGGGCTTGAGGAACCCGGTCAGGAGGTTGAACAGTGTGGTCTTGCCGGCCCCGTTGGGGCCGACGAGGGCGTGCACGGTGCCCTCGACGACCCGCAGGTCGACGGATCCGACGGCCCGGAACCCCTGGAACTGTTTTGACAGGCCCTGCGTATGCAAGATGACGTGTGCTTCGGTCATGGTGTCCTCGGCAAACCCGGAGGAAAACCGCGGGCGGTCGCCGCGTGGAGGAGAAGCTAGGTGTCCCCTCCCTGGACGGCCACGGGGAGGGCACACATATCTAGCCGCTCGCACGTGGTGACACCACACATATGAGGCGTCGGGGTTCGGCCACTCTTCCAGCACCTGGCCGCTGTCGAGCCCGTAACAGATCTGACGGCACGCTCACAATCCGTGTGATATCGCCTGACGCGATTGGGGCTGTGGTGCCCAACGCCATGTTGCCGCCGCACGCTTGACCCTACGGTTTCGCAACGCACCCCGGTGCGCCCTGCGCCCACGGCCGGGCTGGCGACCGGAGGAACACCGTGCGATCAGTGAAGGAGCCGCCCTTGTCGCTGTCCCCAGCCCGCGGACGGCCACGCAGTCGGCGGTGCCGCCGCCCGCCCTGCCCGTCGCAGCCTCCCCGCGACCGGTCCTGGTGGACAGGCTCGCTCCCACAGCACACGTCCTTGCCGTCTTGCGTGACTGGTGGCCCCATCGCGGACCCGGGGAGCAGCCTCGCGCAGCCGGTCGTGCATGATTGCTCCGCGTGCCGCTGATCACGCGCGGAAGTACGGAAGTCACCACGGGGCACCACAGGGGGATCGGGATGAAACGTCGCTGGGTCAAGGTCTTGGCGATCACGGTTGTGGTGCTGGCCTTACTCTTCACGGTCGCCGACCGCGTCTGCGTGCACTACGCGAACGACGAGGCCGCGCAGCTCGTCAAGGAGAAGTACGGCTACGGCAACACCACCGACGGCCATCTGGACGTGTCGATCGAAGGCTTCCCCTTCCTGACCCAGGCGTTCGCCGAAGACTTCAGCCACGTCAAGCTGACGGCGCGGCAGTTCCTCATCGACACCACGGCCAACGCCCCGGGCGGCTACCTGCATATCGAGCAACTCCGGCTCGACCTGCGCGGTGTGACGGTGACATCGCTGACGGCACGCCGTGCGGAGGCGAACCTCGCCACCGGCACGCTGACCCTGTCGTACGAGGAACTGTCCGGTGTGGTGACGCGGTTGGCGGGCAACGGGGCGTCGGTCAGGGTGTCACAGGCCCCGGGGTCGGCCGGTCAGGCGGCGCACGTCAAGGTCACCGGCACGGCCGGCGGGACGGCCCTGAACAGCACGGGCACACTCCTGGCCCAGGGCACGGAACTCTCCCTGAACATACCCGGTGCCGAACGGGCGTCGGCCGTGTGGCGGGTCAGGCTCCCGGAAGGCGTCGGCTTCACGGCGGCACGCGCCACCGCTGACGGGGTCGAGATCGGCATGGTCGGTCACCAGGTGAACCTCGGCTCTTCGCGCTTCACGAGATGAGCCCGTCCCACCGAGCGGGAGCGGCGGCTCGGGACACGGTCCGCACGCCGTACTCACCCGAGGATCCAGGACCCGACGGCGAGAACGGTGAGGATCAGCAAGACGGGACCCAGGGGGCAGGCCCCGGTCGCGGTGCGAGACGGGTCGGACGGGCCGCAGCTCGGGGTGCGCGTGCAGGGCGGTGACCTCCTCCACCATGCGGACGTACGACGGATACAGGCTGAGCCGACGCTCCGCCTTCGGCAGGCCCACGCCCGGAATTCTCCAGCTACCGCCGTCCGACGTGACTATCTCCACGCTTCCTTCCGCTGTGTACCGGGCCGCCCGCAGCCGTTCCCAGGGGACATGCCGCACCCGCCACGCCCCGACCAGCCATAGCCCCGAACTGTCCGCAGTGACACGCCAGTTGAGCTGCGAGGCAGCGGGGCCGGCCCACATCAGAAGGCCGGGCAGGAGAACGACCTTCCACCCGAACCCCTCCGTCACGAGCAGGTGGATGACGAAGGCGGTGCCCGTCACCATGCACAGGGCCAAGGCGAGGCCGCCGGTGCGCGCCAGAGCGCTCGGTCCCCAGCGCAGAGGATGTTCCCCCGGAGGCAGGGACACGGAGACCCGGTCCGCCGCGGTCGCATCCTGTGGGTCCACGGCCACGGAGGCAGGTCCTGACTCTTCGGCGGTCGGCGTCGTCCCCGTGCCGGGGCGAGGCCGCCGGACAGGGCCGGTCGTGCGGATCACGACCGGCCGGGCGTCCCTGTCGGTGGTGGCGAGGACCAGTTCGCCACCTTCGTACGGAGAGCCGAACATGACGGCTTCGTGCAGCCGGGTGTCGACGACGAGCGGCTCGTCTTCGTCTGCTTCGACCTCGCCGTGCTCTGCCTCGGGCTCGTCCGCGTCGCGCCGATCCGCGGTGAACCGGCCGACGAGGACCGGAGTACGGGCGGCTGTGTCATCCCCCGCGTAGATCCAGATCCTGCCGTCGTCGCCGAGGCGTTCCAGTATCCGCAAGGCCGGCACCGGTGCCCGGCGCAGTGCGGCGGCACGGCGCCGGGCCAGCAGCCCGGTGAGCAGCATGGAGCACCCGGGCAGGCCGACGGCCAGGGCGAGCAGCTGCCGGCCGAGGGCGTCGTACGGCTCGGCGGCCAGGCGCCGCCACCCTCCGTCCTCCAGCACCGTCACAGTGCCGCCGATGCGGTAATCCTCCGGGTATGCCGCACCGAGGGTCAGACGCCGGCCGTCGCCGGTGCGCACCCGGACCGACTCTCCGCCCCGTGCGACCACTGTCGCGGTGGTGCGCGCGGCGTGATCCGCCCGGTGCTGGTCCGCGCGGATGTCGTCGAGCCCCTGTACGACGGCGAAGGCGGCCGTCCCGATGAGCAGCAGCCCTGCTGTGATTGGGATCGTCCCGCGCCGCAGTGGGGCGGCCGGGCCGGGCAGCGGGTGCCGGAGTCCCGCGGCACGCTCCGCCGAGCGTCGTTGCCGGTGACGGGCGGCGAGGCGTTCGCAGGCGGCCGCGCCGCCGAAGGCCAGGGCCACGAGTACCGAGATGTTGGCGGCCGAGGCCATCAGCCCGCGGCCCGGCAGTTCCACCCGTGCGACGATGACCGCCAACACGGGTGCGGCGATCAGCGCCAACTCCGGCAGCCGGGCGAGCCAGTACACAAGCCCCACGGCCAGCCCCATCTCCGCCATGCCGAGCCAGTCCGCACCGCACGGAGCGGTGTCGCTGCACGGCCGGTCCGGCGTCGCCGCGTTCGCCCAGACCATGGTGATCAGCAGTGCCGCTGCCGGCCACAGCGGCCGCGCCCAGGGCGCGGCGCGGGCGCGGGTCCACCGGGCGGCGTCTTCGGAGGACCAGACGGGTGCCGGCGGGTACGCAGCCGGACGGTATCGGGACGGGATGCTCGGACACCCGAGGATTATGCGGTGCGGACGCCCTCTCGACACTGCCGGTGTGCGGCAATGTCCTGGGTCTGGAACTGCAGCACGGGCCTTTGCCCGTACGGAGCCTGGACGGGCCACTCTCTGAACCGATGGTCCGGATCAGTCACTCGGTGCAAGGACAGTACGCGCCCGGGTCGGTGCAGCAGGCCCCGGGGCCGGACTGGCACCCCCTTGACATGTTTTGCATAATGCAAAACTAAGGAAGGGGAAGTGATGCGTGCCATCGAGGCGGCCAAGGACACGAAGCGAACGAAACGGACGACAAGCCCTGAGACGAGCGACCCCATACTTGCGCAGGCGTTCGCGGCTCTGCGCTCCACCTCCTGGACCCTGATGGCGCTCGCCGTGATCGTCGGCGCCGGAGCCGGTGTCGGCTCGGTGGTCTTCCGGTGGTGCATCGAGACCTTCACGCACCTCTTCTCCGGCCACGCCGACTACGCGGCCTCCCCCGGCACGGGCAATCCGCACGCGCCGTGGCTCGGCCCGTACTTCGTGCTCCTCGCCCCGGTGCTCGGCGGCCTGCTGTACGGACCGCTGGTGAACCGGTTCGCCAAGGAGGCGCGCGGCCACGGGGTGCCCGAGGTGATGCTGGCCGTCGCCCAGCGCGGCGGCCGCATCAGCCCGAAGGTCGCCCTGGTCAAGACGCTGGCCTCCGCGCTGACCATCGGCTCGGGCGGTTCCGTGGGCCGCGAGGGACCCATCGTGCAGATCGGCTCCGCGCTCGGCTCCACCCTCGGCCGCGTGACCAAGGTGACCGAAGGGCGGATGAGGCTCCTGGTCGCCTGCGGCGCCGCGGCCGGCATCGCCGCGACGTTCAATGCCCCGCTGGCCGGGGTCTTCTTCGCCATGGAACTGATCCTGGGCACCTTCAGCGCGGAGGCGTTCGGCGCGACGGTACTGGCCAGCGTGACGGCGAGCGTGATCGGACGCGCCGCCTTCGGCGACGCGGTCTTCCTGCGCCTGCCGGACTTCCACGTCGACCATCTCGCCCAGTACGGCCTGTTCGCGCTGCTCGGCATCGTCGCCGCCGCTGTCGGAGTGGGCTTCTCGCGGTTCCTGTACCTGATCGAGGACGCCTGCGACTGGATCTGGCGCGGCCCGGAGTGGCTGCGCCCCGCGGTCGGCGGGGTGGCACTCGGCCTGGTGCTGCTCGCCCTGCCCGAGATGTACGGGGTCGGTTACCCGGTGCTGCAGAAGGCGACCCACGGCGGGTACGCGGTCGGTTTCCTGCTGTTGCTGCTGGTGGGCAAGATGCTGGCGACCAGCCTGACCATCGGCATCGGCGGCTCGGGCGGGGTGTTCGCCCCCAGCCTGTTCATCGGGGCCATGCTCGGCTCGGTCTACGGAGCGGGCGTACACAACCTGCTGCCCCAGTCGGCCGGCGCAGTGGGCGCGTACGCCTTGATCGGGATGGGCGCAGTCTTCGCCGGCGCGGCCCGCGCACCGATCACCGCCGTGGTCATCCTCTTCGAGCTCACCGGCGAGTACTCGATCATCCTGCCGCTGATGCTCGCGATCGTGCTCGCCACCGCCACCAGCCGCCTGCTGACCCACGACACCATCTACACGCTCAAACTGCGTCGGCGCGGCATCGATCTCGAAGGCCCCGCCTCCGGCGCGCAGATCGGCTCCCAGCGCGTCGGCACCGTCATGGAACCCCTGCCCTCGCCCCTGCCGGCGTCCACCACGCTCGCGGACGCCGCCGATCTGCTGAGCCTGTCCGGCCACGGTGCCCTGCCGGTGATCGACGACGCCGGCGCGTACGTCGGCATCGTCACCGCCCAAGCGGTGGCCGAAGCCCTTGCCGAACAACCGGAGGCAGCGCCGACGCTCGTCGGGCAGCTCGCCGAGCCGCCCGCGTCGGTGGCGGCGGACCAACCCCTCTCCCAAGCCCTGCGCACTCTCATCTCGGCGGCGGGCACCGGAGTGCCGGTACTGGACTCCGCGCACGGCACACCGGTCGGCTGGCTCAGCCACCAAAGCGCCCTCCGCGCGGTCCACGCCTCTGCCTGATGCATGACGGCCGTCCGCCGCGGCCACACCCTGCGGTGCCGTTTTGCACTGTGCAAAAATAGAAGGAGGGAGACCTCGACGACGGCCCCTTCCAGGAGGTGGCTCATGCATACAGACCATGTTCGCCGCGCCTACTCCTTCGCGTGTCTCGACTGCGGACACGGCTGGGAAGCCGCGTATGACATCGATGTGACCGTGGGCGAGCGTGCCCGGATCGACGCCGTGTACCACCTGGACGGCAGGCGCGTACCCTCGCCCCTGACCTCTCCCCGCTGCCCGGCCTGCGAGAGTCGGACCGTCCGCATCATGCGGCCGGGACGTGTCGCTTCGGCGCGCCTGCACGAGGCGTGAGGACCGCACCGCGGCCCCTCACGGTCGTCGGCGCGGGCCGGTGCGAACCATCGCGAACTCACCCCCGGTACCGGCCTCGGGGCTGTCCGTGAAGGAGTCGGCCGCTTGTGTTTGGCATCATGCAATCTTTACCTGGAGCAAAGGTTCCGGCGTGCCGTGCCTCCGTACCCCCGGACGTTCACGCTGTCCGCAACGGGAGGCACCATGCGCATATCACGCACCACGGCAGGAACCGTCCTGGTGGGCGGCGCGCTGAGTCTGACCCTCGCCGCCCTCGTCTACCCCGGCATGCTGGGGATCCAGAACACGTCCACCAACGCCGCACGCGTAATCGCCAACACCCGGTACGGCCCGCTCACCGAGGCCGACCGCGACTTCGTCGTCAAGGTGCGCTCCGCCGGGCTGTGGGAGTTCCCCTCCGGAGAGATGGCCCTGCAGAAGGGCACGACCCCGGCCGTCCGCACCGCCGGTCAGCACCTGGTGATCGGGCACTCGGCGCTCGACGCCACCTGCCGCAGGATCGCACCCGAACTGGGCATCACCCTGCCCAACCAGCCCACCCCCCAGCAACAGGGCTTCGTGGCGACCCTGAAGTCGGACACCGGGAAGCAGTTCGACACCGACCTGGCCAACATCCTGCGGGTGACGCACGGGCAGATCTTCCCGGCCATCGCCAAGATCCGCGCCACCACCACCAACACCCTGGTCCGCCGGCTGGCCGATCAGGCCAACGACATCGTCCTGGACCACATCACCGTGCTGGAGCGCACGGGCCTGGTCAACTTCGGCCAGGTCGACTTCCAGGAGACCACTCCGCCCAAGCTTTCCTCCGGTCAGGTCACCCCGCCCGTGCCCCAGCCGGGGGAGCCCGTCGTCGTCCTCAGCCCGCCTCCCGGCGTACCCACGACCGGGGTGCCCACGGGGAACCCGTGAACACCGCCGCTCCCGCACCGTCCCCGGCCGGTCGGTCAGCGGCGATCGGCGCCGCCCCGCTCAGAAGGCGTCAGGGCGTCCGACGGCCCGGACATCCGGTAGGAACGCACGACCGCGACCATGCTCCCGGCCATGAGGGCGGCGGCCCACCCGGCCAGGCCGCGCAGCGGCCCCGGCACCCCTGCCCCGGCCTCCACGCCGCGCGGGAGCACGCGTCCCTCGGGGTCGTAGAGGACGGACAGCGCGTCTCCCGGGCGGGTCGTCTGCAGGCATCCTCGCCATATGCGGACCTTGAGCGGTACGCCGTTGCCGTCCTCCACGGAGCACAGGTAGTGGTCGCGCCCGTCGGCCGTCACCCCGGCGTCCCGAACCGCCGTCACCACGACGGACTGCACCCGCCCCCGTTCCGCCAGCACCACGCCCGCCGCGGCCTGCGGGGCCTGGAGCGCCAGGCACACACCCAGCAGCGCGACGACGCCGATCAGCGCGCGTCCGGCCCGCACCAGAACCAGATACAGGGCGAGGGCGGCCGCGCACACGAGGCCGGCCTCGCCGTCGGCCAGGGAGGGTCTTCCGGTCCAGGCGCCGACCAGCGTGCTGCCGACGATCGCCCCGGCAGCGAGGAACCCGGCGAGGAACCCCTCGCCGATCAGCCACCAAGGCGGCAGGCCGACGAACTCCGAAGGCCCCCACACCGCAGACCGCAGATGCGCCATCAGGCGCGTGTCCGCCGCGGACGGGAGCCGATGCCGTCGTCGCACTCGCGTCTCACCCCAGTGTCGTTCCCGTCCGCCTGCGGCCTCACATCCTGCCGCCGGGGGAGGAGGACACCAGTCCGGCGGACACACCTGTGGGGCCGGCAAGCGTCGTGGCCCAGCGGCGAAGCCTCACGTTCCACGTGTCTCTTGCATTATGCAAAAAGACTGCGGGTGGGAGAAGGACGGACGGCTCAGGACCGGAATCGGACGCCCGCATCACGGCGTCACGCCTCGTGCGCCACCGCGCCGTCCATCACCCAGCCCAGCGGATGCGGCTCCGGGTCGTCCACCGCGGGCGCCGGGGGCTCCCCGCCCGCCTCGTTGAACGCGTTGAGGGCCTCGATCAGCGCCAGCCGCTCCATCGGGCGGAGCCGCTCGACGATCGCCGCGATCTCGGTGCGACGCCGGGCGGTGACGTCCTCGACGATGCGCCGTCCCTCCTCGGTGAGCTGCAGCAGCGTCTCACGACGGTTGTCAGGATTGGCCCGCCGGTCGGCGAGGCCGACCGCGATGAGCCGGTCGACCATGCGCATCGCCGTCGACGGCGCCACCTGCAGCAGATCGGCAAGCGCGACCAGTTTGGTGGCACCCCGGGTGGACAGCACCACCAGCATCCGGAACTGCGGGACGGTCACCCGCTCCTCGACCTCGGCGAGGGAGCGGGCGGAGACCGCGATCAGCAGTCGGGAAGCGGTCAGCACCGCTCGGGTGACCGCATCGACATCGTCCATGGCCCCTGCGGGGTTCCTGCGTTCCGGCATGCGTCCTTTCTACCGCGTCCCGTTGCCGGCCCAATGGCGCAGCGGGAGGATTGTTCCTCCGCATGAGCGTGGCACCGGAGCAGGAGCGTCATCGCGGGGCGGCCCGGCGGCATGCCGTACAAGGCCCTCGCTCGCGCCTTCGTTCCCGGCGCCCGCCTCCTGCGCGAGTGCGATCACCGCCGAGTGGCGGGTGCCGAGTGTGTCTCCGGCGGCGAAGATGCCGACGCGCGTTGGCCGGTGCAAGGTGGTGGATGGACGGAGGCGACCAGGGAGGGCGGACCAGGCCCATGGCCATCACGCTTTCCGATCGGCAGACCGTCCGGGGTGCGGCTGTCCCGGTGCGTCGTCCCGGTCGGCACCGGCCCGCACCGCCCTTGTCACGGGGTGTCGAGGGGGTGCGGCCTCGTGAGCGGTGAGGGCGGGCGGGCTTCAGAGGAGTTGGCGCGGGCGCCGCTGCCCGCCGTGTTCGCCGAACTGGGCTCCTCCGCGCGGGGGCTGAGCAGCGCACAGGCACGCACCCGGCTGGAGCAGGTGGGTCCCAACGAGATCGCCGAGCAGCGCCGCAGCGCGCTGCTGGTGTTCCTGGGCTACTTCTGGGGGCCGATCGCCTGGATGATCGAGGCGGCGCTGGTGCTGTCGCTGCTGGTGCGGCACTGGACCGACGCGGCGATCATCGCGGTCCTGCTGGCGATGAACGGCGGTGTGGCGTTCGCCGAGGAACACCAGGCGGCGAGCGCGATCGCCGCGCTCAAGCAGCGGCTGGCGACCACGGCGCGGGTGCTGCGGGACACGGCCTGGGCCACCGTGCCGGTGCGGGAACTGGTGCCTGGCGATGTGGTCCGCCTCCGGCTGGGGGACGTGGTCCCGGCGGACGCACGCCTCCTGGGGGCCGCGGTCCAGGTGGACCAGTCGGCGCTGACCGGTGAGTCGCTGCCGGTGGGCCGTGGTGCCGGGGAGGTGCTGTACTCGGGGTCGGTGGTGGTGCGCGGCGAGACCGACGCCCTGGTGTACGCCACCGGGGCGGCCAGTTTCTTCGGCCGTACCACCGCACTGGTGCAGGCGGCGGGAACGGCCGGCCACTTCCAGCGCGCCGTGATCAGGATCGGCCAGTACCTGATCGTCGCCGCGCTCGTCCTGGTGTCGCTGACCGTGGCGGTGTCGGTGGCGCGCGGCAACGCGGTGCTGACCGTGCTGGAGTTCGCCCTGGTCGTCCTCATCGCCTCGGTGCCGGTGGCACTGCCGGCGGTGCTGTCGGTGACCATGGCGGTCGGCGCCCGCCGGCTCGCCCGCCGGCAGGCGGTGGTGTCCCACCTGCCCGCGGTGGAGGAACTGGGCGGCATCGACGTGCTGTGCTCGGACAAGACCGGCACCCTCACCCAGAACCGGCTCGCAGTGCAGAGCCCGTGGCAGGCGCCGGGTGTCGAGGCGGCCGACCTGCTCGGTGCGGCGGCGCTGGCGTCCCGCGCGGAGGACCGCGATCCGATCGACCTGGCCGTCCTGGCCGCGGCTCCCGATGACCTGCCCCACGGCCGTGTGGTGGTGGAGTTCGTGCCGTTCGACCCGGTCACCAAGCGCACCGAGGCCACCGTCAGCGACCCCGGCGGGGCTCGGTTCAAGGTCAGCAAAGGGGCGCCGCAGGTGATCGCCGCCCTGTGCGCGGGCGATCCCGCCGCACGGCGACTGGACGCGGTGGTCCAGGAGTTCGCCTCCCGCGGCTACCGTTCGCTGGGCGTGGCACGCACCGACGCCACGGGCACCTGGCTGCTGCTGGGGGTGCTTCCGCTGGCCGACCCGCCCCGGGACGACTCGGCCGCGACCGTCTCCGCGGCCCGCGCACTCGGGCTGGAGGTGAAGATGGTCACCGGCGATCAGGTCGCCATCGGCCGGGAGGTCGCTCGCCGCATCGGCCTCGGCGAGCACATCCTCCCGGCCGGCACTCTCGCCGCGTCCGGCCCGGCGGAGGAGGGCGTGCAACGGTCCGCGTCCGCCGCCGTGGTGGAGTCCGCGGACGGATTCGCCCAGGTGTTCCCGGAGCACAAGTACAGGATCGTGAAACTCCTGCAGGCCAGGGGCCACATCGTGGGGATGACCGGCGACGGCGTCAACGACGCGCCGGCACTCAAGCAGGCCGACGCCGGGATCGCGGTGGCCGGTGCCACCGACGCCGCCCGCGCCGCCGCCGACGTGGTTCTGCTCGCCCCCGGCCTGTCGGTCATCGTCGACGCCATCCGTCAGGCCCGGGAGATCTTCGCCCGTATGATCAGCTACGCGACCTACCGCATCGCCGAGACCATCAGGGTCCTTCTCCTGATCGCGCTGGCGATCGTCGCGTTCGACTTCTTCCCCGTCACCCCCGTGATGATCGTGTTTCTCGCGCTGCTCAACGACGGCGCGATCCTCTCCATCGCCTACGACCACGTGCGCGGCGCGGACAAGCCCGTGGCCTGGGACATGCGCACCGTGCTGACCATCGCCACGGCGATCGGCCTCATGGGCGTGGCCGAGACCTTTCTGCTGTTCGTCCTCGCCGACCAGGTCATCGGCCTGGACCGGGGCCTGATCCGCACCCTCGTCTACCTGAAACTGTCCGTCTCCGGACACCTCACCATCTTCGTCACCCGCACCCGCGACCCCTTCTGGACCCGCCCCGCGCCCGCCCCGGTCCTGCTGGGCGCGGTTCTCGGAACCCAGCTGATCGCCACCCTCATCGCCGCCTACGGCGCACTGATGACCCCGCTCGGCTGGGCCTGGGCGGCCGCCGTCTGGGGCTACGCCCTGATCTGGTTCCTGGTCGAGGACAGGGTCAAGCTCGCCGCCCACCACTGGCTCGGCCACCACCCACGTCGCGCCCGGGTGGCGCAACCGCCACGGGCGTGACCGGTCTGGCCCCGGCCCCGTGCCGTGGCCGGTCGCCGGGCCGGACGGGGCAGGCGTCTGGACCGAAGGTCCCTTTCGGGCGTGCCCTCGCCGGCAGGAGTCTGAAGCGAGCAAGAAGGCACGGCATGGAGAGGTGAGGGCATTGGGCGGCGCAGCACCCCGGGAAGTGATCGTGGTGGGGGTGGACGGATCGGACTCCAGCAGGTCGGCGCTGCGGTGGGCGGCTCGCCAGGCAGAGCTGACCGGTGCGGAACTGCGTGCCGTGCAGGCGTGGCGCCTGCCGGTCACCTACGGCATGCCCGTGGACTACTCGGGCGGGGACTTCGAGGGACGGGCCCGCGAGGAGTTGCGGCGCACCATCGAGGAGGTGCTGGGGGAGCACTCCGGCATCCCGGTCGTCCCGCTCGTCGTGGAGGGCCACCCGTCGCTCGTCCTGACCAAGGCGGCCAGGAACGCCGACCTGCTGGTGGTCGGCAGCCATGGACACGGCGCGTTCGCCGGAATGCTCCTCGGTTCGGTCAGCCAGCACTGCGTCCAGCACGCGACCTGCCCGGTGCTCGTGGTGCGCACCGCCGACGACTGATCCCTTGATCCCTGCGGCGGCCCTCACGTCGTCCTCCGGCGGAGCGGTCCCGCGGCGCTCCAGCACGTCGGACCGATGGTCCCGCCGCGACCAGGCCTGCCCGCGACGGCGCGGCACCCGCAGCACCGGTGACAGGACGTGAACGGCGGGCCCCTCCATGGACACGGGCTGAACGATTGTTTAGTATGCTGTACATGCGTTCAATCCGTGATGACCGGACCACGCGTGCGGTCATCCGTGACGAGGCTCTGCGCTTGTTCGCCGCGCACGGTCCGGAGACGGTGTCCGTGCGGCAGATCGCCGCCGTCGCGGGAGTGTCACCCGCCCTTGTCGTGCATCACTTCGGGTCCAAGGAAGGGCTGCGCCAAGAGGTCGACCACCATGTGCTGGGCGTCTTCGAGGCGATGCTCGGCGAACTGACCGGAGAAGGCGGAGCGGAGCTGCTCGATCCGGGTACCGGAGCGGGTTCACTGGGTGAGGTGTTCGCGCGGCACCTTCCGCCCGGCTCGCCGCTGCCGGATTACCTGCGCCGGCTCCTGCTGTCCGACACGGACGCCGGACGGCTGCTCTTCAGGTGGCTGTTCGACCTGAGCCGGACGGCGCTCGACGGCATGGCGGCCGCGGGACTGGCAGCGCCCGGGCGTGAGCCGGCGGTGCGTGCCGCGTTCCTGCTCGGCAACGACCTGGCTGTCTTCCTGCTGCGTGACCGTCTCACCGAGGTCCTGGGCGTGGACCCGCTGTCGGCCGAGGGCATGGCCCGCTGGGCCCCCGAGATGCTGAGCATCTACGCGGGCGGGCTGAACGCGACACCGCAAGAAGTACAAGGGGACGACTCATAGGGAGACCGCGCATGGCGACCGGTTCGACACCAGCCCCATTGCCTATACTCCAAGCCCGCGACATCCACAAGTCCTACGGCAGACATCCTGTGCTGCGGGGCGCCGACCTCACGGTCGACCCCGGGCAACTGGTCGCCGTGGTCGGCGAGAACGGCGCCGGCAAGTCGACGCTGCTGAAGATCCTGGCCGGGACCCTGCCCGTCGACCGGGGCGAGGTCACCCTGTCCGGGGCCCTCGGTTACTGCCCCCAGGACCCGGTCCTGAACGCCAACCTCACCGTCGAGCAGCATCTGCGCTACTTCGCCGCCGCCCACCGCCTGCCCGACCTGGACCGCGGCCATGAACTCGTCCGTCTCCTCGGCTACGAGCGCTACGCGCGTTCGGCCGCCGGCGATCTGTCCGGCGGCACCCGGCAGAAGCTCAACCTCACCCTGGCCCTGCTCCACGACCCGGACGTGCTGCTCCTCGACGAGCCCTATCAGGGGTTCGACTGGGAGACGTACCTGCGGTTCTGGGATGTCGTCGACGGCCTGCGCGCCCACGGCAAGGCCGTCGTGATCATCACCCATCTCGTCTTCGAGCAGGACCGCTTCGACCTGCTGGCCGATCTCGCCGACGGCCGGATCACCCCGCGTACGTCATCGAGGGAGCAGCACGATGTCCGTGCCTAGCACCGTCCCGCCCCGGCCGCTGCTGGGGCAGTTCCCCACCGCCCTGCGGTTCTGCGTCCGCGACCAGACCCGCAACCGCCTCGCCGGGCTGCTGCTCGTGCTCTTCGTACCCGTGTGGTACCTGCTGATGGACGCCATGGCCGGGCACACCCCGCTGAACTTCAAGCTGTACTCGACCGGCGACGTGCTGCGTGTGGACGGCGGCCAACTGACCCTGGTCTCGGCCGGTCTGAACTCCGTCACGATGATCGCCGGGTTCGTCGTCTTCGACGCCGTCCGCAAGGCACTCGCCTTCGACCGGCGCCTGGTCTTCGCCGGGTACCGGCAGTCCACCCTGGTCGGCGCCAAGTCTCTGGCCGTCGCCCTGGTCGCCACCGCGATCGCCCTCTACACGGCCCTCGCGATGCTGCTCTTCTGGCGACCGGGTCTCGCCGGCTGGTTCGCCGTACTGGCGGGGTTCACGGTCATCGCCCTCGCCTACGGCGCCCTCGGCCTGTTCCTCGGCGTCCTGGTGAAACACGACCTGGAGGGCTTCTTCCTGATCATCATGGGCGGCCTGATGGACACCTTCCTGCAGAACCCGCTGGGCAACCCGCTCGCCAACAAGCCCGTTCTGCAGTGGTTCCCGTCCTTCGGCCCGATGCAGTTCGCCGTCGGCGGCGCCTTCGGGGAGAGCGCGCTATGGGGCCACCTCGCCCTCGGCCTGGGCTGGGCGGCCGCGTTCGGCGTGGTAGGACTGGCCATCTTCCGGATCCGGACCCGCAACCGCACGCACGCGGGATCACCGACGGCGGCCGTACTCCCTCCGCGGTGACCCGCCGGTTCTTGTCGGGGGGACCACGCCGGAGGCGGGCGGGTTCAGGCCGGACGGGCGGATGCGGCAGGCACACATGACCACGCGCACCGTCCCCGTGAACGGCTGACGAGGGCGCCGCGCACACCGGTGGGCGATCAAGCGGTCATCCGCGCAGCACCGTCGCGTAGTTGGCGACCGCGACACCGCCCATGTTGTGCACGAGGCCGGTGCGAGGCCCGTCGAGCTGCATCTCGCCCGCCATGCCGGAGAGCTGGAGAGCCACGAGGGCGTGCTGCGACACGCCGGTCGCTGCCACGGGGTGCCCCTTGGCCTTGAGCCCCCCGGAGACGTTGACGGGGAGCCGGCCGTCCCGGTACACCCAGCCCTCCTCCACGGCGCGCCGGCCCTGTCCCCGGGGCGTGAGTCCCAGCATCTCGTAGACGAGGAGTTCGGCGATGGTGAAGCAGTCGTGCACCTCGGCGAGATCGAGGTCGTCCACCCGGATCCCGGCCATACCCAGGGCACGCTGGACGGCGAGTCGGCCCGCGGCGAATTCGAGGACGTCGCGTCGGCGGGCGTCGAGGTGGTCGTTGGCGTGCCCCACCCCGGCGATGAGGGCGAGCGGGTCGGCCGGGTCCCGGCGCAGGACGAGGGCGGCGGCTCCGTCGCTGACGGGTGAGCAGTCGGTGCGTCGAAGCGGCCCGGCCACCAGGGGATTGGCGTCCGAGACGGTCGAGCAGAACTCGATGCCGAGGTCTTTGCGTATCTGCGCCCACGGGTTCGAGCACCCGTTGTGGTGGTTCTTCGCGGCGATCGCGGCGAGGACATCGCCGAGCCAGTCGTCAGCGGCGTACCGCTTGGCATAGTCCTGCGCGACGTCCGCGAAGAGGCCGGCGAAGCCGGTGGGCGAGTTCGTTCCGGCGAGCTGAGGGTCGGCTCCCAGCAGTGCCCGGGCCACTTCGGCACCCGTCGCATGGGTCATCTTCTCGGCGCCGACGACGAGCACGGTGTCGGCGAGCCCGGAGAGGATGGCCCGAACGCCCTGGTGCACGGCGGCCGAGCCGGAGGCGCACGCGTTCTCGACCCGTGTCATCGGCCGCCCCCAGAGCCCGCCGGCAGCCCCGAGCGGGAGGGAGGACGGGAACGCGAACGGTGTGAGGCCGCTGTTGAACTGTGCGACGAAGATCTCGTCGACCTCTTCGGGCTCGACACCCGCGTCGGTCAGGGCTTGGGACGTCACCGTCTCGACGAGACTTCCCACCGTCTCCGTCGGCAGCTTCCCGAAGGGGGTATGGGCTGCACCGATGATGCCGATGCGGGCGGGCAGGGGCGTAACCGCAGTCATGGTGCCCTACTTTCTTCCCATGGGTCTGGACTGGTCCTTCGTGGGATCGGCGGCTCCAGCGGGGCTCCGGACACGGGTGTCCTGGACGTGGACGGAGCCGGAGCAGTTCGCTGGGGCAGTCGGCAAAGCCCCCTCGGGGCTCGGGGTGAGGCGGAAACGGCGGATCTTCCCGACCGAGGTGCGGGGCAGTGCGTCCACGACGGTCCAGGCCCGGGGCCGCGAGGCGGGGGTGAGACGGTCGGCCGCCCAGGCGTCGAGCCGGACCGCGGTCGGCGGGTGTTCGGGGTCGCTCGGGACGACATAGGCGACCGGGACCTGATCGCGGACGGGGTCCGGAGCGGCCACCACCGCGGCCTCCAGCACCCCGGGGGCTTCGGCGAGAGCGGCCTCGACCTCGGTCAGGGAGACGTTCTCGCCGGCGACCTTGATGACGTCGTCGACCCTGCCCACGAAGCTGAACTGACCGTCCGCCTCCCGGCGGACGAGATCCCCGGTGCTGAACCACACCTGGCCGCTCTCCGGCACGGGGAGACCGAGGTCGGGGAAGGCACGGGCGTTCGCGGCGGGGTGGTCCAGATACCCCCGGAACAGATCCTTCCCGCGGTGCCCGGCCAGTGTGAGCACGCCCGGCTCCCCGTCCGGCACCGGCCGGCCGGTGACCGGGTCCAGGAGGACGACGTGGCGTCCTGGGACCACGGCGCCGATGCGCGCCGGGTCGGGGCCGTCGGGCGGGGCGGCCGTGACCACGGCCAGGGTCTCGGTCATCCCGTAGATCTGCCGGGGCGCGACACCGCACAGCCCGGCCAGTTCGGCCCACTGCCCGTGGGCGAGGTTCTGTGCGAACCACACATGCCGCAGCGCGAGGGCCGGCGCGTCGGCGCGTCGCCGTGCCAGGATCATCCGGATCGGCGCGGCGAACAGACTCGCGTGAGTCGCGCCCAGCTCGGCGACCTCGTGGGGCCACCGGCTCGCGGTGAAGCGGGCGGTCAGCCCCACCGAGGCGCCGACGGCGATGGCCGACGCGAAGCAGTAGTACTGCGCGTTCGCGTGGAAGAGCGGCAGACAGACGTACCAGCGATCCATGGGACCGAGACCCGAGAGGTCCGCCATGGCCGTGGCGACATGGAGGTAGTTCCGCTGAGTGAGCTCCACCGCCTTCGGCTCCGACGTCGTTCCGGAGGTGAACATGACCGCGATCCGGTCCTCGGGGCGAGGAAGCGCTGAGCGCTCGGGGCGGGAACGCGGAGCCGCGAGGAGCAAAGAGCCCGGTGCGAGGTCGGCGGCCGTCTCGGTGAGCGGGAGGACATACGGGACGCGGCCGTCGGCGCCCTCGCGCACCGTGGCCTGCCTCGCGGTGGCGCACACCGTCACGACGGGGCGGGTGCGGGTGACGTGGCGGGCCACGTCCCGGGCCGACGACGCCGGATCCACCGGCACCATCCACGCGCCGAGCCGGCTCGTCGCCAGCCACAGCGCGACGAAGGCCGGGCAGTTGCGCAGAACGACATGGACCGGACTGCCCGGGCGCACACCGCACGCCGTCAGCCGGGCCGCCACGCCCTCGACGAGCGCGTCGAACTCGGCGTAGGTCCAGGTGGACACCGCCCCGCTGTCGGCGCGGAAGAGAAGAAACGTGTGGTCTGTGTGGTTCCTGACGGCCCGGTCCCAGAGGCCGGCGAAGGTCTGCGGGCTTCCCATGCCCTCGACGATAGGGAGAGCGGCGGCACGCCGGCCGTCCCAATGTGGGACAGTCCCGGCCGTTTCTCAAGCCGTGATCCCGTACGACCGCAGCTTGCGGTACAGGCTGCTCCGCGACATGCCGAGGTGCGTCGCGGCGGCGACGCGGTTGCCGCCCTTGTCCCGTAGCGCCGCGATGATCGCGTCGCGTTCGGCGGCCTCGATGCGTGTGAGGATCTTGTGGGACCGGGTCTGGCAGTAGTTCGGCAGGTCCTGGTCCTGGATCTCCCCCACCGGCCGCGCGCGCAGCGCATGGGTCAGCGCCTCACGCAGCTGCGAGACGTTGCGCGGCCAGGTGTACCGGGCAACGGTTCGCATGGCCGTGGGGGACAGCCGCACCCGCCGGCCCGGCGCGATCTCCTCCAGGACCCGGCTGACGATGAGCGCCAGGTCCTCGGTGCGGAATCGGAGCGGCGGGATGGTCACGGCGACCTCGAAGTGTCCGAGGAGCGCATGGAACGGCAGGTCGGAGTCGAGGCTGGAGTCCGACACCGTCGCGGCGAACGTGACAGGAGCCTTCGTCGAACCGAGGGTCGTGAACAGCTCGTCGATGCGTTCGACCCCCTCCGTGCTCGCCTGGTCGATGTTCCGGACGATGCACAGGGTCTGCTCACGGGTGCTGCCCAGCAGCGCGTCGAGGTCGCTCTCCCCCGAGTGCAGCTGGCTCGCGTCGACGGCGACGCTGCGGCCGCAGGGGTGGTCGGCGTGGAAGAGCTCGGCGACGAGGGTGAACTTGCCCGCCCCCGTCTCGCCGAGGACGATCGTCGGGGCCTTCGCGGTGAGGGCGTCGCGTAGTTCCGAGCAGGCGCGGATCCACGCCGGGGACGAGCCGGAGGCGATCGGCACATGCGGCCGGCGCAGGTCGCCGACGAGCCCTCTGGTCTCGGCACCCGCCGTCGCCACTCGTGGCAGGACACGGTCGTCGAACTCCGGGCCGGGGGCTGGGGACCAGGGATGTGACGCCCGGTCGGTCACGGCCTCGGCGATGACGACGATGCCCGCGGTGTCGGAGCCCGAGACGATCCGGGTCCCGCGTATGCGGATCATCCGGCCGGACTGCAGGGCCATCGTCTCGCTGACACGGTCGCGGCGGGCCATGAGGAAGGTCGCGTGTTCCCGGACGGCCAGCTGCTCGACCGGGTCGAACATGGCCTGGGCCGCGGCATTGGCCATGAACACGGAGTCGGCGAAGGCGAACACCGCCTGCCGGGTCGAGCGGGCGTCGGCCCTCAGATAGGTCTCGAAGAGTGCCTGCTGGGCCTGGTTCCGGTCGAGCAGAAGGTTGCGCCCGATGTCCTTGGCCGCCGACTTGACGAGCGTGTGCACGAGCGGGCTCCACGCATCGGCCAGTGTGGAGACGTCGAGGATGCCCTCGATGCGCCCGGTCAACGGGTCGATGACCGGCGCGCCGGTGCAGGCGAACGCCTGCAGCTCCTCCGTGAAGTGCTCAGGACCGACCACCGACACGGCCTGTCCCGCCTCCAGGACGGTCCCGACCCCGTTGGTGCCCTTCTTCCCCTCGGCGTAGTTGTACCCCGGGGCGAAATCGACCCGGTCGAGCAGCCGCCCGACGGCCGAGGAGGAGTCCCGGCGCTGCACCAGGCGGGCGTGGCTGTCGGTGAGAGCGATGACCAGCGGCAGGTCGGCGGTGTCGTTGCCGAGCTGGTCGAGGACCGGCTCCGCGCAGCGGACCAGACGGGAGCTGGTGTCGATGTCGTCACTGAAGTCCGTCGGCGGACGGCTGATGTCCACCCCGGCCCGCTGACTGCGCACCCATGACGCGGCGAGGACGTCGGGAACGCCCGCGGCGCCCTGCTGTCCGTATTCCAGGAAGTCGGCCCGGGCTGCCGCCATACGCAGCAGCCTGCTGTTCCTGTCCGGCATACGGCCTCCTTGTCGCGGCCACCGGCGCGTGCGGCCCTCACGCGCCGGGCCCTCATGATGCCCGCGCCGCCGACCCGAACCAACCGGCGTGCATGTCCCAAGTTGGGACGGCCACGAACTCTGGGACGCCAGCACCTTGGATCTCACCGTCGAGGGCGACGGCCGGGCCGGACATCGGGGGTGCGCCCCGGGGCGGCGGCCGCGTCCCTCCCGCGGATCCGTTGCAGCCCGAGTTGCAGCCCAAGGAGTGGCATGGAAACCCTCATCAACATCGACAACGGTGGGACCCTCACCGACATCTGCGTCTGGGACGGCACCGGCTTCACCTTCACCAAGACGCTCACCACCCCCCACGACCTCTCCGAATGCCTCTTCACCGGCGTGGAGAAGGCTTCGGCGGCCTTGTACGGCACGCCCGACATCGAGCGGCTGCTGCACGCGACCCAGCACATCCGGTACTCGACCACCCAGGGGACGAACGCGCTCGTCGAGCGCCGCGGCCCGATGATCGGCATCCTCACGCCCCTGCCGGACCTCGGACCGGCGATGCGGGCCACGGCCGCACAGGAGGAACTCTTCGAGAGCCTCGTCGGCGACCGCCTCCTCACGATCGACATGGACGCCGACAACGAGACGATCGACTTCGAGGTCGTCCAGCAGGTCAACCGGCTGGCCACGCTCGGGGCCGCCCGCGTGGTCGTCGCGGGCGGCGACCCGGAGCAGGAGCGCCGACTGCGGACGGTCCTGCTCCGCAAGTTCCCCCGGCATCTTCTCGGCTCCATCCCGGTCATCTACAGCTGGGACCTGGCGGGCGACCGCGACGATCCCCGCCGGGTCTGGTCGTGCGTCATCAACTCCTTCCTCCACCCGACGATGGAGCGATTCCTCTACAGCGCCGAACGGCGCCTGAAGTCCTACAAGGTCCTCAACCCGCTGCTCGTCTACCGCAACGACGGTGCTTCCTCGCGGGTCGCCAAGTCGGTGGCGCTCAAGACCTACTCCTCCGGCCCCCGCGGCGGGCTGGAGGGCACGGCCGCGCTGGCCCGGGCGTACGGGCTCGCACACACCCTCATGATCGACATCGGGGGCACCACGACCGACGTCGGCGTGGTCGCCGGCGACCGGGTCACGGCGGACGAGCGGGGCACGATCAAGGGCGTCCCGGTCTCCTACCCGATGAGCGACGTCCACTCCAAGGGGGTCGGCGGGTCCTCCGTCATCGCCGTCGAGGACGGGCGGATCACGGTCGGCCCCGCATCCGTCGGGGCGGCCCCGGGGCCGGCGTGCTTCGGCTTCGGCGGCAAGCAGGCGACCATCACCGATGTCAATCTGCTGCTCGGCGTCCTCGACCCGGACACCTATCTCGACGGCACGTTCAGGCTGGACGCGGAGCGCTCCCGGGCCGTCGTCACCGACACCATCGCGACCCCGCTCGGGATCGGCCTCGAAGAGGCTCTGGTCCGGATGGAGCAGGCGTACTTCGAGGCGCTGTCCTCGTCGTTCGCGCACCTCGTGACCGAGGACACGACCCTGGCCGCGTTCGGTGGGGCCGGACCGATGAGCGCGACCGGCGCCGCCCGGCCCGCGGGGGTGCGGCAGGTCCTCATCCCGCGTACGGCGGCGGTCTTCTCCGCGTTCGGGATCGCCTTCTCCGACGTCGGCAAGACCTACGAGGTCGGCGCCCCCAAGCCGACGACCGAGGCGGCGAGGCAGACGTACGACGAACTGCTCGTCAGGGCCGAGCGGGACATGTTCCAGGAGGGCTACGCGCTCGCCGACTGCGAGACCGCCTGGGAGCTGAGCGTCGAGGAGGAGGACGGGACGCCGGTGTCGCGCTCCCCGTACCGTCCCGGCGACCCGGTCGACCACCCGGGCCGGGAGATCTCCCTCCGGCTCACCGTCACCGCCCCGCTGCCGCATCCGGAAGTGACCCCGGAGGAGGAGACCGGGACCCGGCCGGCCCCGGTCGCCGCAACCCGCTCGGTGCGGTCGGCGGCCGACCGGGTCGACGAGGTGCCGGTCCACGTCCTGACCGAACTCGGCCCCGGGGACACCGCTGTGGGCCCGGCGATCGTCGAGGGTCCCTTCTTCACCGCCCGGGTCCTGCCAGGCTGGACCTTCCGGGTCACCTCGGCCGGCGACCTGCTGCTCCACGACACGCTCTGACCCCTCCCTCGCCCCGACCCACTACCCCGACCCTCGACCCCTTGTTCTTCCCACCCCGAAGGAGGGCTCCCATGCGAGTCCCCATGACCGAGTACCTCGTCATCGACCTCGACACCGAACGCTGGGTGTGCCGGGTCTGCGACCAGGACATGGGCAGCGCGCACGGCAACTACAAGGAGGGCACCCTGGTTCACGACCGGGACCCCCGCGAGATCCACCAGCCGGTCATCGACCCCGAGCGGTACGAGTTCACCTTCTCCCCGGACCCGGAGTACTGCCGGATCCTCGAGTACTACTGCCCCGGCTGCGGCACCCAGATCGAGACCGAGTACATCCCGCCGGGCCACCCCCCGACGGTCGACATGCTGATCGACGTCGCGGCGCTCCGGGCGCAGTGGGAGGAGCGCGGTGTGGATCCCGAGGAGGTCCACACCTACGGCCCCGGCGACGACGCCCAGAAGTACACCGCCGCCCTCAGGGCCATCGGCCACGTCCGCTGACCGCACCGCGCACACGACACCCCAGGGACAGCCCATGAAGCGCATCTCCGTCGACATCGGCGGCACGTTCACCGACTGCTTCTTCGTCTGGGACGACCAGTACGTCGAGGCCAAGGCCCTCACCACCCACCACAACCTCGCCCTCGGCTTCAACGAGGCCCTCGACCTGGCGTGCCGACGGGCGGGGCTCGACCGCGGCACCGCTCTCAAGGAGGTCGACTCGGTCCGCTACGCGACGACCCTCGGCACCAACGCGCTCATCGAACGCAAGGGCCCCAAGGTCGCCGCGATCGTCACCCACGGCTTCGAGGACACGATCCCGCTCTCCCGGGGCCGCGGTTACGGCGAGGGCCTGGACTACTCGATGCAGCAGAACCTGCCCGCGGCGGAGCGGCCGGAGCCGATCGTGCCGCGCCAGATGATCCGTTCGGTCAAGGAGCGCATCAACTCGGCGGGCAAGGTCGTCGCCCCGCTCGACCCCGAGGACGTCCGCACGGTCGTGCGCGAACTCGTCGACGCCGGGGCGGAGGCGCTCGTCGTCACCCTCGTCAACGCGACCGAGAACCCGGTCCACGAACTCGCGATCCAGGAGATCGTCCTGGAGGAGTTCCCCGCCCATGAGCTGGGCGCCATTCCCGTCCTGCTCGGCCACCAGGTCTCGGGCCGCAAGGGCGAGTACGTCCGGGCGACGTCGACGATCATCGACGGCTTCCTCCACGAGATCATGTTCCACGCGCTGTCCCAGCTGTCGAACAACCTGCGCGACTCCGGCTACGACAAGCCGATGCTGGTGATCCACAACTCCGGCGGCATGGCGCAGATGAACTCGACCGACGCCCTCCAGACGATCCATTCCGGCCCGATCGCCGGCGTCGGAGCCGCCGAGCACCTCTCGAACGAGACGGGGCTCGGGCACGTCATCTCGACCGACATGGGCGGCACGTCGTTCGACATCGGCCTCGTGCCCGAGGGCGGCGTCAAGCACTACGACTTCCTGCCCACCATCGACCGCTGGCTCGTCTCGGTGCCGATGGTCCACCTCGACACCCTCGGTGCGGGGGGCGGTTCGATCGCCACGTACGACCGCATCCACGACTCGATCAGGATCGGCCCGGAGTCGGCCGGCTCCAACCCCGGTCCGGCCTGCTACGACCGCGGCGGTCTGCGCCCGACGGTGACCGACGCCGACCTCCTCCTCGGCTACCTCGACCCGGACAACTACGCCAACGGCTACATCAAGCTCAACCCGAAGCGCTCCCGGTTCGCCATCGAGGAGACCCTCTGCGACCCGCTCGACATGGACGTCCTGGACATCGCGCGGGCGATCAAGGACGGGGTGGACGAGCAGATGGCGATCGGTATCGGCAAGGAGCTGCGGGTCCGCGGCTACCTGCCGGAGGACTTCACGATGCTCGCCTACGGCGGCAACGGCCCGCTGCACGCCTGCGGCATCGCCCGCCACGCGGGGATCAGACGAGTGCTGGCCCCGCCGTTCTCCTCGGTGTTCTCCGCCTGCGGCGCCGGGAACATGAAGCAGCTCCACTTCCACGAGCGCGGCGTCCACGTGACGATGTACAACCCGACGACGCGGCAGCTCTACGACGACTACGACGAATTCAACGCCGTGGTCGAGGAGCTGGAGGCGCGCGGGCGCGAGGACCTGGTCCGCCAGGGCTTCGCCGCCGAGGACGTGAGGTACCGGCTCGAACTCGACATGCGCTACGGCAACCAGCTGCTCACCCAGGCGGTGGCGCTGGAGGACATCAGCCGTATGAACGGCGTGGCCGACGTCCTCGCCATGATCAAGATCTTCGGTGATGTCTACAGCCACCGCTTCGGGGCGTCGAGCGCCGCTCCGGAGGCCGGCATCCGGTGCAACACCGTCCGGGTCGCGTCCTACGTCGACGGGGACGTGGTGAGCTTCGACTCCCTGGAAGCCGGGGGAGAGCGCACGGTCCCGGCCGAGGTCTCCCGCCGCGACGTCGTCTTCATCGGCCATGACGACCCGGTCAGCACGCCCGTCCACGACCACAGCGTGCTCACCCACGAGCACGTCGTCCCCGGTCCGGCGATCGTCACCACGGAGAACACGACGTACCTCGTCGAGCCCGGCTGGCGGCTCGAACCGACGCGCCAGGGTGCGGTCTGGTTCCTCCGGGACTGACCCGGCACCGGCCGCCGACCCGCCATGCGAAACAGAAGGAGCCACTGACATGACCACCATCGATGACAGGCCGCCGACGCCCCTGACTCCCCAGGAGCAGGAGTGGGTCGACAAGTTCATGGACGAGACGACCCTCTTCCTCGGCCCCGACCCGGCCATCATGCGCGACCACAGCATCGCGCCCAGGTCCGCCCATGAGGAGCGGGCCATCGCTGCCGGCGTCGACCGACTCCAGGTCGAGCGCATCCGCAAGCGCATCGCCGGCGCCCTCGACGAGGGTTATGAGATGTGCGAGGCGCAGGGAGCGGCGCCCGGTGCGAAGTGGGGCGACCTCACGACCGCCATCTACACCGCTGCCGGAGACGTCTCCTACCTCTCCTGCCACGGTGTCATCGCCTTCAGCGCGATCCTGCACCACCCGATCCGCTACATCATGAAGTACTGGAAGGACGAGCCCACCGTCGGGATCCACGAGGGCGACGGGTTCATCCACAACGACGCGCGGTTCGGGAACATCCACAACACCGACCAGTCGATGATCATGCCGGTCATCAGGGACGGCGAGATCATCGCCTGGGTCGCCGCGACCATCCACGAGGGCGAGAACGGTGCCTGCGAGCCGGGCGGTATGCCCTCCGGGTCCGAGACGCCCTTCGACGACGGACTGCGGATGAGCCCTTTCAAGATCGTCGAGCGCGGGCGGCTCCGCCGAGACCTGCTCACCTTCCTCCAGCACTCCGTGCGTGACCCCAAGCTCCAGCTCGCCGACCTCAAGGTGAAGATCACCGCCGTACGCAAGATCATGGAGCGGGTCGACAAGATCATCGACGAGGTCGGGGCCGACACCTTCGTCGCGGCCCTGCGCACCACGGTCGAGGACGTCGAGGTGGAGGTGCGCCGACGGATCAGCGAACTGCCCGACGGCACCTACCGTTTCGACCAGTTCATGGACTCGACCCTGAAGGAGAACATCCTCATCAAGTTCGCCTGCAAGGTGACCGTCAAGGGCGAGGAGATGACCATCGACCTGCGCGGCACGGGCCCGGAGATCCTCAACCGAGCCATCAACAGTCCGCTCTGCTCGGTCAAGTCGATGATCATGCAGGCCATCCTGGCCTTCTGGTGGCCCGACCTGCCGCGCTGCACCTCGGCCATGAGCTGTATCGAGATCATCTCGGACGAGGGCACCTGGGCCGACGCCTCCTACGACGCGCCGATGGGGCAGTCGCTCCAGGCGTCGTTCCGCGGCTTCTCCGCCGCGCAGGCGCTCTACAGCCGGATGTCCTTCTCCACCCCGGAGAAGTACAGCAACGTCGTCGCGAACTGGTTCAACCAGATCAACACGTTCCTGTGGGGCGGAATCACCCAGCACGGCGACATGGTCGGAAACCTCTGCGCGGACCTCAACGGCATGCCGGGCGGCGCCAAGCCCTTCCGGGACGGTGAGGACGCGGTCTCCCCGCTCTTCTGCGCGATGGCCGACACCGCCGAACAGGAGGTCATGGAGGAGGAGGTCCCCTTCATGCAGCTCGTGTCCAAGCGGCTCGTCCGCGACAACATGGGCTTCGGCAAGTTCACCGGCGGAATGGGCTACGAGATGATCGTCGCCGCCGAGGGCACCCCGCAGTGGGGCTTCATGACGGTGACGTCGGGGGCGAAGTTCTCCTCCATCTACGGCATGTACGGCGGCTACGGCTGCGGCACCTATCCGCTCGCCATGGTCAAGGGGACCAACGTCTACGAGCACATCCGCCGGGACAGCAAGAAGTTCGACCTGTCGATCGAGAAGGTGATGAACGAGCGTCCCTTCGAGGACGGCCGCTACTCGACCTACCACATGGGCCTGCAGTTCGACATCGCCAAGGACGGCGAGCTCTACATGATCAGCCAGGGGGCCGGCGGCGGCTACGGCGACCCCCTGGAGCGGCTCCCCGAATCGGTCGTCAAAGACGCCGAACTCGGCCGGATCAGCCAGAAGGCCGCCGAGGAGATCTTCGGGGTGCGCTACGACCCGGAGACCTTCCGGCTGGACGTCGAGGGCACCCGGGCTGCGCGCGAGGCCGCCCGCGCGGCCAGGCTCCGGCGGGGCAAGCCCTATGCCGAATTCTGTGCCGAGTTCGTCACCCCCGAGCCGCCGGAGAACCTGCACTACTACGGCTCCTGGGGTTCGGACACCGACGACATCACGGCGACGGTCTTCACCATCGACGGCCCGCAGCGGGTGACGGCTCCGCTGAAGGAACTCCCGATCGTCATGGTCCCCGACCGGCGCGAGGTCACGATCGCCCAGCTTGAGGAGCGGGTCCGCGAGCTGGAGGACAAGCACGGCGAAGAGGTGCACCGCAAGTCCTGACCCGCCGTGCGCGACGGGCAGCCGCCCGTGGGCCGGTTCGCCGGCCACCACTTCCCGCTCGGCCGGATCGCCGTCATCTACGGCCGGGCCGGTCGTCCCCACCCCAGGGTCTGTTCTGAGTTCCCCGCCTGCGCCCCGACGCCCGGCACGCACGCCGCTGCGCGCGCTCCGCGCGGACGACGGGGAACTCAGAACAGGCCCTCCTCCGAGCCTCTCCTCGACCCCAGGAACGCCCATGGCCATGGACTTCGCCACCCTCCTCTCCGCCCCGCCCTCCGGCCGGCGGACCGCGTTGATCGTCGACCACCAGCACTACGCCCGGGCGGTCGTCCTGCAGGGCCGCCCCGTCCCGTGGACCGACCCGGTCGCCTTCGCCCAGTACACCGGGCAGGTCCAGGGCCTGCTGCGATCCGACACCACCCTGCTGGACCTGGGCGCCTACTACGACGACGCCCTCGCCCGCGAGGACACGCTGCGCGCCGGCCTGTCCGCCCGGCCGCGGACCGGGTACGCCCTGCGCACGCTGCTGGGCCACGAGCCCACCGCCGTCGCCGCCGCCGAGCTGGCCGAGGTCGTGGCGCGGGCCTCGGCCGCTCCGCTCGTCGTGCAGATCCCCTCCCCGATGCTGTGGCTGGCGCGGACCCACGAACTCAGCGGCGCCGGTCCGCTCACGGACCTGACCGCCGATCACGCGGAGACCGCCGCGATGTATGTCGCGGACTGGCTGCGGCGGCTGGCGGCACCGCCGGTCTCGATGCTGCTGCTCGACGAACGCGACCCGCGCCCCGGACGGTTGCCGCAGGCCGACGACAGCGTCTACGCACCGGTCGTCAACGTGACCGACCACTACCGCTGGACCCTGGGCCGGCGGACCGGGCAGGGCGTGACGGTCGGCGGCTCCGGGCTGACCGGACCACGGATCCCGCAGGAGTTCTGGCACGGGGACGGCGCGGCGCTGCCGTCCGGTGACTTCCTCCTCGCCGACATCCCCGCGGACGCCGCGCCGGAGACCGTCCTCGCCCAACTCGCCAAGCTCAACTGACCCGGAAGGAAGCAACGGTGGACAAAGTGGTCGCCACCGCGGCCGAGGCCGTGGCAGGCATCCGGGACGGGGCGTCGGTCGCCTCGGGCGGCTTCGGGATCTGCGGCATCCCCGCCGTGCTCATCGACGCGGTCGTCGAGGCCGGCGTGGAGCGGCTGGAGATCTACTCCAACAACTGCGGAACCGACGGCGTGGGTCTCGGCAAGCTGCTCGACCGCGGCCGGATCCGCAGGATCGTCGCCTCCTACGTGGGGGAGAACAAGGAGTTCGCCCGGCAGTACCTCGGCGGCGAACTGGAGGTCGAACTCACCCCGCAGGGCACCCTCGCCGAGCGGTTGCGCGCGGCCGGTGTCGGCATCCCCGCGTTCTACACCAGGACCGGCACCGGCACGGCGGTCGCCTCCGGCGGGCTGCCGTGGCGGTACGCCTCCGACGGCCGGGTCGCGGTCGCCTCGCCGCCCAAACCGGCCGCCGAGTTCGGCGGCGTCCCGTTCGTGCTGGAGCGGGCCCTGCCGGCGGACTTCGCGCTGGTGCGCGCCTGGAAGGGCGACCGGCACGGCAACCTGGTGTTCCGCAAGGCCGCCCGTAACTTCAACCCGGTCTGCGCCATGGCCGGCCGGATCTCCGTCGCCGAGGTCGAGCACCTCGTCGAACCCGGCGAACTCGACCCGGACGCGGTCCACCTCCCCGGCATCTACGTCGACCGCGTCCTGCCGCTGACGCCCGCGCAGGTCGCGGACAAGGGCATCGAACGGCTGACCACCAGGCCCCGCCGGGGCGCGGGACGAGGAGCGTGACCATGGCACTGACCAGAGACGAGATGGCCGCCCGCGCCGCACTGGAACTGAGGGACGGCGACTACGTCAACCTGGGCATCGGGTTGCCGACCCTGGTACCCAACCACGTCGACGCCTCCGTGGAGTTGGTGCTGCAGTCCGAGAACGGCATCCTCGGCACCGGCCCCTACCCGCACGACGGGGACGAGGACCCCGACCTGATCAACGCCGGGAAAGAGACCGTCACGGTACGCCCCGGCGCCAGCTTCTTCGACTCCGGCGCCAGCTTCGGGATGATCCGCTCGGGCCGGATCGACGCGGCGATCCTCGGGGCGATGCAGGTGTCGGCGCGCGGCGACATCGCCAACTGGATGATTCCGGGAAAGATGGTCAAGGGGATGGGCGGCGCGATGGACCTGGTCCACGGCGCGCGCAAGGTGATCGTCCTGATGGAGCACGTCGCCAGGGACGGCACCTTCAAGATCGTCAATGACTGCTCACTGCCGCTCACCGGCGAACGCGTGGTCCAGCGGATCATCACCGACCTCGCCGTGCTGGACGTCACCGACCACGGGCTGCGTCTGGTCGAGTGTGCGCCCGGCGTCACCGAGGCCGAGGTCCGCGCGGCCACCGAACCCGAGCTGATCACCGGGTCCGTGTGAGCACCGCCCTGCTGCCGTGCCCGAACGTCCCGCCTGCGGGGCCGGCGCAGGGCCGGCGTACCAAGGTCCGCGAGGCGTCACACCCCGAACAGTGAACCGCCCGCGGCCGAGAGTTCCGCGGCGCAGCGGATCGCCGCGTCGGGCGGTACGGCCATCCGGCGCAGTGCCCCGCACATCACGTCCTCGATCAGTGCCAGGCGGGCGGTGAGGTCGGCCGGGCCGACCGGGGCGCCGCGTGCGCGGCCCACCAGGGCGGTGAGCACGTCCTCGGCCCCCTTCTGCAGCTCGGCCGTGCTCTGCCAGCCGCCCGTCCGCTGCCGGCCGGAGACTCCGGCAGCCGGGAGGCCGAGCGCGTCGGAGAGGTGACGGGGCAGCGTGCCGTGCCAGTTCGGCAGGGCGCCCGCCAGCTCCGCCCGCACCCCGTCGAGGAAGAGCAGCAGCACGGCGGCGCCCATGGACGCGCTGACGGCGGGCGGTTGCGCCCCGCGTCGTCGTCCGGCGCCGGAGGAGCGGTCAACGCCCAGGTACGAGCGCAGGACGACGGGCATGGCCTCGTCCTCGGCCAAGGGGCGGCCTCGTTCGGGCGCCAACAGGGCACACACGGGGGCGATCGCCCGCGCGGCCTGCTCGGCTGCGGCCTGACAGGCGTAGTCAGTGGGCACGAGGCCGCTCCTCTCTGCTGAGACGTCGTTGTCCGCGGCGGCATCGGTTGTCGGTGTGCACGGACGGCGGCAGCGCATGGTTCACCGTCCGGGCCGCTGTTCGCCCCCTTCCGCGCCGGTCACCACGAAGCCGCCTCCGCCACAAGGCCACTCGGCCCCTTTTGTATAAATGGTGGTTGTTTATATCCTGCGCACCGTCAATACCGCGGCCACCGTGCCGAGGACAACGCATGGGAACGCCGGACACCACGGTCCAGGACACCAGCGGGGACCCGGAGGTGTCCCCGAACGGCTCTCCAGGGTGCAGGCGGGCGCGCATGATCGGTCGTGGCTGGGTGCGGCGGCCGTGCTGGTGACGGCCGTCGGGACGGCATGCTCGCAGTCGGGTTCGCGATGTCCGCCCTGCGCTGCCTCATCCCCGAGGACCGCTGGGACGACCGCTGGCCGCGGCTGTCCTTTTGGTCGCTCAACCTCGGCCTGGCGTGGATGAGCTTCGCCACCCTGCTGCCCGGCGGGGCGCTGCAGCTGTACGAGGTCCTCGACGCCGATACGCCGACGCCCGCAGCCTCGGTCATCTGCAGGGCCGTGCGAACACCGTCCTGGAATGGCTCAGGCTGCCCGGCGACGCGGTGTTCCCCGTCGGCGGGGTGCTGCCCCTGCTGTGGATGACGTGGCCGGGCGCGCGCCACCGGGTCAGCGGGTCGCGGAACCCGGACCCCCCGGACGGGACCTGCTCTTCGCCGGATCGTCTCCGACGGCGCGGCTCAGGTCGAGGCCGCCAAGGACGAGGCCGCAAGCCGGCGCCGAGCCGCCGGCGGTGCAGGAGCGGTCGTGAGCGGCGAGAGGGTCTTCGTGGCCCTGTACGCCGTCGTCCTGCTCGCCGTGGTCGGCGCGCTGGAGTACTGCGGCCGCCAGCCGACGAGCGCATGGGCCTCGCAGGTGTTCGCCGGGTACCGGCGGGCCGTGCCGGAGGCGCCCGTCCGGCCGGCCCGGCGACCGGCCGCACTCGGAGGCGGGCCGTTTCCACCGGGTGCTGTCCCTGTGCGTCGCGGTGATCGTGGTCCTGCTGGTCTCGGCGGAGCCGGTGCGCAACCACCGGCCGCTGGAGGCCTCGGGGCTCGTCGCCGCCGGGGGCCCGCACGCCGTGGCCGTCCACCGGCTGCAACGGCGCCTGCGCCAGTCCCGGCCGACCGGAAAGCAGGCAGGAAACACTTCCTGACCTGGGCCTCCACCGAACGGTAACGGGGCCCGTGAAACACACACCTGTATTTACGAACAAAGGCAAATAAAATAGCGTCCATGACCGAACAGCCCATGACCGATCCCAGTCCTCCGGCCCCCCTGGGAGAGAGCCGCTACCGGGTGCTGGAGATCCTCCGGGCGGAGCAGCAGCCCATGGGCGTACAGGACGTCGCCGCACGCACCGACCTGCACCCCAACACCGCCCGCTTCCACCTCGACGGGCTGGTCGAGGCCGGGCTGGCCACGCGCCACACGGAGGAGCGCGACCAGCCCGGCCGGCCGCGCATGGTCTACCGCGCCGCCGCGGACGCCACCAGCGGGCTGCGCAGCTACCGCATGCTGGCCGAGATGCTGACCGGCATCGTCATCGGCAGACTGCCCCAGCCCGAGCAGGCCGCCATCGAGGCCGGTGAGACCTGGGGCCGCTATCTGGCCGACCGCCCCGCGCCGCTGGAGCACCTCGACGCCGCCGAGGCGGTCCGGCGGGTGGTGCGGGTCCTTGAGATCATCGGATTCGCGCCCGAAGCGGCACCGGGTGACACGGCGGACGCGGACCAGCAGGTCATCCGCATCCGGCACTGCCCCTTCCGGGAGATCGCCGAGCAGCACCGGGAGGTGGTCTGCTCCCTCCACCTGGGCCTGATGCGCGGTGTGCTGGCGGAGGTGCGCGCCCCGATCACCGCGGAGCGGCTGGAACCCTTCGTCGAGCCCTCCCTCTGCCTGGCCCGGCTCGCCCCCGCACCCCCGGCCGGCGGGCGGCAGCCCCGCTGACGTCACACCGGCGTCAGCACGGTAACCTCCGGCGGCTCCCGCAGAAACGCACCCCGTGCGGCGAGGAACTCCCGGACGTACGTCTGGCGCTCGTGGAACACGAACGCCTCGCGGTCCCGGTACAGCTCGTAGAAGATCCGCTCGGCGGGTGCCGCGGCGGTGTGGACGGCGTAGACGAGGGTTCCCGGCTCGTGGGCGCGGACCAGGCCGACGGTGCGGGCCACCAGGGCGTCGAAGGCCGGCCCGGCCGCGTCCCGGAGGGCGAACCGCACCAGGAGGGCATAGCCGCCCCGAGGGGGAGTGATCACCGCTGGACCTCTGCGCCGGCCTGGGCGAGCCGTTCGAGTTCGGAGCGTTCGGGGGCGCCCTCCCAGTCGCCGCGGACCGCGCAGGCGGCGGCCCCGCAGATCGCCGCCGTGCGCAGGCGCCGTGCCATGGGGGCGCCTGCGATGCGCTCGGCGAGGTACCCGGCCACGAAGGCGTCGCCGGCGCCCACCGGATCGATCACGGTGGTCGGTATCGCCGCGGTCGCGTGGGCGACGCCGTCCGCGAGCGCGTACGCGCCGTGCGGGCCGCGTTTGACGACCACTTCCGAGGGCCCGAGCCGGGCCAGCCCGGTGGCCAGCGCGGCATGGTCGCCGCACGCGCCGAGCAGGGCCGCCTCGTCCTCGCCGGCGAACAGCACGTCGGCCTGCCGGGCGAGGGGGACGAGGCAGGACCGGGCCTCGTGCCGGGACCACAGCGTGGCGCGGTAGTTGACGTCGAGCGAGACCGGCACGCCGTTCTCACGCGCGAGCCGGACCGCGTACTCGACGGCGTCGCGCGCCGACGCCGACAGGGCCGGGGTGATCCCGGTGACGTGCAGCACCGCCGCACCGAGGACGAGGGACTCACCGACGTCCTCGGGCGACAGCCGCGACCCGGCGCTGCCGCGCCGGTAGTAGGTGACGCGCCGGTCGACGGCGGTCCTGCGGGTCTTGAGCATCAGACCGGTGGGGGCCCCGGCGTCCTCGCGGACGGCGCTGGTGTCGACGCCTTCCGCGCGCAGGCTCGCCAGGACCAGCCTGCCGATCTCGTCGTCGCCCACGCGCCCGATCCACGCGGCCGGGGCGCCCAGCCGCGCCGCTCCGATGGCGACGTTGGACTCGGCCCCGCCGGTGCCGAGTTCCAGGGTCCGCTGGTGGCGCAGGGGGCCCTCACCGGTCGTGGTCAACAGGCCCATCGTCTCGCCCAGGGTGACCAGGGGGCGGTCGCTCATGCGTATCCTCCTTCTTCCGCACCGCCGGGCCGGGCCGCGGGCGCGGGGTGCTGCGGCCCGGTGCAGGACCGGACGAGCGCGTCGGCCCGCCGGGTGATCTCGTCGAGGGGGGTGCCGCCGTCGCCGACGAGCGGGGTGCCGAGCCCGACGGCGAAGGCACCCGCCCGCAGATACCCGGCGGCCGCGGCGACGGTGATGCCCCCGGTCGGCATCAGACGCAGGTGCGGCAGCGGTGCCTGTACCTGCCGCAGATAGTCCGGGCCGAAGACGGCGGCCGGGAACACCTTGACGGCCGCCGCGCCCTCCCGCGCGGCCGTGAGCATCTCCGAGGGGGTCAGGGCGCCCATCACCACGGGGACCCCGTGCGGGGCGCAGCGGCCGACGACCCCCTCGACCCGTGCGGGGGTCACCACGAACGCGGCGCCGGCCGCGCAGGCGTCCGCCGCCTGGGCGGGTGCGATGACGCTGCCCACGCCCACGGTGAGTCCCAGCTCCCGCAGGGTGGCCACACTGTCCAGGGCGCCGGGCGAGGTCATCGTCACCTCGACGCAGGTGACGCCGCCGGCCGCCAGGGCGCGCGCGACGGCCGGAAAGCCGCTCGCGTCGGCGGCGCGCAGCACCGCCACCACGCGGCGCCGGGCCAGCTCGTCCAGGATCCCGTTCACGGCAGTACCTCTCCTTCACGGGCCACGCGGATCGCCTGCGCGGCGATGGTCAGGGCCGGGTTCATGGCGGCGGACGACGGGAGGAACGAGGCGTCGACCACGAACAGGTTGCGTACGTCATGGCTGCGGCAGTAGGGGTCGAGGACCGACCGGGCGGGGTCCTCGCCGGCGCGGAGCGTGCCGCACTGGTGGGAGTTGGTCTCCACACCGAAGGTGTCCGCGGCGATGAACCGGTAGCCGGCCCGGCGCATCATCCGCCGCGCGCGGGCGACCAGTTCCCGGTGGGCGCGGGTGTTGGTCGGGCTCCAGTGGACCCGGATGCGCCCCGAGGGCGCCAGGACCACCCGGTTGTCGTCGTGCGGCAGGTCCTCCGACATCACCCACCACTCCACGCTGTGCGCGGTCACGGTGCGCAGGAGCGGGCGCGGCAGCCGCGGCCGGGCGGCCTTGAGCATGGCGGCCTGCAGCTTGCCCAGCAGCTGGATGTTGCCCAGCGGGTAGGGGCCGCCCCGCCCGGGGCGGTAGTAGTCGTTGACCGCGAGCGTCTTCTGGAACCAGGTGGGGTTGGGGCGGCGCATGTCCACGGCCAGCAGGGCGGTGTTGTTGTGCTGCATGTAACCCCGGCCGACCAGACCGGAGGAGTTGCCCAGGCCGTGGGGGTGGGCCGCGGACTGCGAGCGCAGCAGCAGCGCGGCGGACTCCACGGCGCCCGCGCCGACGACGAACGTGCCCGCGCGCAGTTCGAGCGGGGCCCCGCCGCGTTCGGCCCGGGCCGCCACCACGGTGCGCCCGGAGGGGTCGGTGTCCAGGCGTACCACGCGTGTCCCGGTCAGCAGCCGGACCCGGCCGTCTTCGAGGGCGGGGCGCACCCCGCAGGTCTCCGCGTCGCTCTTGGCCCCCACCAGACAGGGGAAGCCGTCGCAGGTGCGGCAGCGCACACAGGCACCGCCCTCGCCCCGGTCGACCCCCATGGCCAGGGGGTAGGGGTGCAGGCCCTGGCGGCGCAGCCGTTCGGCGAGGTCGGCGACGTAGGGCTCGTGGCCGAGCGCGGGGAAGGGGTACGGGCCCGAGCGGTGGGGCTCGGTGGGGTCCGCGCCGGGCGAGCCGTGCACCCGGTACCACTGTTCGGCGACCGCGTAGTGCGGTTCGAGGTCGGCGTAGGAGAACGGCCAGGCCGCAGAGGTGCCCTCCCAGTGCTCGACCGCGGTGAAGTCCTCCTCACGGAAGCGGGGCAGGCTGGCCCCGTACACCTTGGTGCTGCCGCCCACGTACTGGTGGACGCCCGGAGTGAAGGTGCGCCCCGTCCGGTCCTCCCACGGCGGGGCGTTCTTGTAGCGCCGTCGCTCGAAGACGTCGGAGGGGGACCAGTTCTGCGGTTCCCGGGGCAGGAAGCCACCCTGTTCGACGAGCAGGATCCGGGCTCCGCTGCCGGCCAGGGCGCGGGCGAGGGTGCCCCCGCCCATGCCGGTGCCGATGATCAGCACATCGCAGTCGACCACCGGGCCCACCTCGCCCGTGACGAGGGCGGGGGAGGAGGCGGACCACAGGCCGGCGGTGCTCACTTGACCGATCCCGCCGTCAGGCCGCGGATGAAGTACTTGCCGAGCAGCAGGTAGATCAGCGCGGTCGGCACGGCCGCGATGACCGCCCCGGCCATGACGACGTTCCAGTTCACGGACTGGGTGCCCGAGAGGTTGTTCAGCGCCACGGTGACGGGCTGGCTCGCGGGGTCGGGCACGACGACGATGCCGAAGACGAAGTCGTTCCAGATGTTGGTGAACTGGAAGATCCCGGCGACGACGAACCCGGGCAGCGACAGCGGCAGCATCACCCGCCAGAACGTCTGCAGCACACCGGCCCCGTCGATCGAGGCCGCCTCCACGATGGCCTGCGGCACCGCCGCATAGTAGTTGCGGAAGATGAGGGTGGCGATGGGGAGGCCGTAGACGACGTGGACGAGCACGAGCCCGGGGACGGTGCCGTACAGGCCGATCTGCTGGAGGAACGTCACCAGCGGGATGAGCACGGCCTGGTACGGGATGAACATGCCCAGCAGCATGATCGTGAAGACCAGGTTGGCCTTCGGGAAGCGCACCTTCGACAGGACGAACCCGTTGAGCGCGCCGACCAGCGAGGAGATGACGGTCGCGGGCACCACCATCAGCAGGCTGTTGACGAAGTTGCCGGACAGCCGCGACCACGCCTCGTGGTAGCCGTCGAGGCTGAGGGGGGACGGCAGGTGCCACATGGTGGAGACATCGGCCTGCCCCGGCGACTTCAGCCCCGCGGAGACCATGACGTAGACCGGCAGCAGGAACAGCAGCGTGCCCACGGTCAGGGCCGCGACGACGGCCCACTGGCCGGGGGTGCGGGGCAGGCGGCGGCGCCGCGTCCGGTCGCCGGGCGCCCCGGGGCCGGGGCCGCCGGGCGGCCCGGCGGCGACGGAGGCCGGGAGCTGGGTGACGGCGGCCATGTCAGGAGTCCTCTCGGGTGTAGGTGCGGGCGAGGTAGGGCACGACGACCGCGCACACCAGCAGCAGCATCACCACGCTCGCCGCGGCGCCGGCGTTGTAGCGCAGCGCGCGGAACATCTGCTCGTAGACGAAGATGCCGGGGACGTCCGTGCTGAAGCCGACTCCGCTGCCCGCCATCGCGTACACCAGGTCGAAGATCTTCAGGCTGACGTGCCCGAGGATGACCAGGGTGGTCACGGTGACCGGCCGCAGCATCGGCAGGATCACCTTGCGGTAGGTCTGCAGATGCCCGGCGCCGTCCATCAGGGCGGCCTCCCGGACCTCGTCGGGGATGGCGGCGAGACCGGCGAGGTACATGGCCATCGCGAACCCGCCGAGCTGCCACGCGGCGGCGATCACGACCGGGATGAGAGCGAGGGGGATGCCCACCTGGGTGTGCAGATGGGTTCCGCCCGGGATGACCGACTCCAGCACGCCGTTGAGCTGCCCGACGACACGCTGGTCACTGATCCAGTCGGGGCGCAGTGGCGTGCCGGTCACAGAGGCGTAGGCGCTCGACACACCGGTCGCGTCGAGCAGCAGGTTGGCGCCGGTCTGCGGGGTGAAGATCCACCGCCAGACCACACCGGTGACGATGAAGGACAGGGCGTAGGGGAAGAGGAAGACGCTGCGGAAGAAGGCCCGCCCGACCACGACGTGGTGCACCAGGACGGCCAGCACCAGACCCAGGGCGACGGAGGCGAGGAGGAAGAGCACGGTGAAGACGACGGTGTTGCGCAGGTCCGCCTGGAAGCGGGGGGTGGCGAACAGCTCGGCGTAGTTGCCCAGGGCGGGATCGCGCAGGGTGGTGTCGCGGTTGAAGGGGTTCCACCGCTGGGTCAGGGAGATGAAGACCGTGAAGCCGATGAAGCCGTAGACGAAGACGGCCAGCAGGATGAAGCTCGGGGCGACGAGCGCCGGGCCGAGCCAGGTGCGGCGCAGCCGGGCCCAGCGCCCGTGGCTCGTGAGGCGGCCGGTGCGGACAGGCCGCCGCGCCGGGACCGTGCTCGTGTGGGTCATGGTGGACTCTTCTGTCGCTGGGGGTTCGGTGGTCGGGTGTCCTCGGCCGGGAGGGCCGAGGACACCCCGCTGCGGACGCCGTGCGTCACTTCTCGGCGGCGCCGTCGAGTGCCTTGACGAAGGCGTCGACGTCGTGGCTCGCGTTGAGCTGGTTGACGGCGTCGAAGAAGGACTGCTGGAAGCGCGGCGAGGTCGCCTCACCGTGCACCAGAGTGCTGACCAGCGTCTCCTTGCGGAAGTCCTGGGCAGCCGCCTGCTGGTAGGCACCCAGCGACGACACGTCGACATCGGTGCGGACGGGCGTGGAGCCCTTGGCCTTGTTGAAGGCCAGCTGGCTCTCCTTGCCGCCGACCGAGGCGATCCACTTCTTCACCAGGTCGGGGTTCTTGTCGGCGGCCGAGGCCACGAAGACGTCGCCGACGGTGACGAAGACGTGCTCCGAACCGGGGAAGGGCACGTACCCGAAGTCCTCGCCGTCGCGCTGGCCGTCCTTGACCAGTTCGCCGTACGCCCAGTCGCCCATGGTGTTGAAGGCGCAGCCGCCGTCGGCCATCCGCTTGACGGCCTGGTCCCAGGTCAGCGCGGAGTGGTCGCCGTTGACCCGGCCGAGCAGCCCGGTGTACTCCTTCACCGCGGCGCGGACCTGCGGGTCGGACCACTTCATGCGGCCGCTCACCAGCCGGTCCCAGCCGTCGGCGCCGAGCCGGCCGACGAGGACGTTCTCCAGCACCTCGGCGGAGGCGAAGATGTCCTTGTCGCCCAGGCACAGCGGTGTCTTGCCCTTGGCACGGAGCTTGTCCAGGGCGCGGTCGAACTCCTGCTGGGTGAGCTGCTCGCCGACACTGATCCCGGCGTCGGCGAGGACCTTCTTGTTGAACCACAGGACGTTGCCGCGGTGGACGCCGGTGAGGACGCCGTAGACCTTGCCGTCGCGGCTCATCGCGTCGATGAGCGGCTTCGGCATGACGGACGTCCACTCGTTCGCGGTGTAGACGTCGGTGAGGTCGAGGGCCAGGCCGTTGTCGAGGATCTCGCTCATCGCCTTGCCGGGGTGGGTCTGCCAGGTGTCCGGCGGGTTGCCGCCGACCAGCCGGGTCTGCAGGACCTGCTGGGCGTTGGAGCCGCCGCCGCCGGAGACCGCGCCGTTGCGGACGGTCGCGCCGGGGTTGGCCTTCTTGAAGTCGCCGATCAGGGCGTCGAGGGCGGCGGCCTCCGATCCGGAGGTCCACCAGGAGAACACCTCCACCTGGTTGGTCTTCTCACTGCCGCCGACCGATCCACCGCCGCAGGCGGTGACCGTCAGGGCGGCCGCGGCGGTCAGCGCCACGGCCCACAGGGGCGTCCTTCTCATGTCGTCGAGCTCCTTGTGCGTACGGGTGGGTGCGGGGTTCACCGGCTGGGGACGCGCGGGCGTGCCACGGCAGCGGGCGGCTGGGCGTGGGGGGTTGCCCGGGGAGGGGAAAGGAGTGAGGGGAAGGGGAGGGGAGCGGACAGGCCGGCCGCCGTCCGCGGCGGCGGTGGCCGGCGCGGTCGGCCGCGGCCGTGCGGGGGGACCGTCAGACGGCCGGCCGGGGGCCGGACACGGCGGTCAGGGGGCCGCCGAGGATCTTGTGGAGCGCCTCGGCGAAGAAGTAGTCGCCCCACATGACGCTCTCATCGACACCGAGTCCCTTGGACTCGTGGTAGGAGGCGCGCTTGAGCACGCCCTCCCAGGACGGATCGTGCGAGGCCAGGAAGTCCTCCCGGCACAGTCGTTCCAGTGCGGCGAACGCGTGGCCGCGGTAGCGCGCCGCCCGTTCGTCGTCCACCAGCTCCGCGAGCTGGAGCAGACCGCTGGCTGCGATCGCGGCCGCGGAGGACTCGTAGGGCAGACGGGGGTCGGGTTCGTCCCAGTCGTTCGGCGGGACGAGCCGGTCCCCGGTGCGGGAGATGTAATGCTCGGCGCAGGCGATCGCGGTGTCCAGGTAGTCGCGCTCGCCGGTGAGGGCGTGACAGGTGCCGAACCCGTACAGCGCCCAGGTCTGGCCGCGCGCCCAGCAGGAGTCGGCGCGCCAGCCCTGCTGGGTGCTCTGGCGCAGGAACTCGCCGGTGGACAGGTCGAACACGCCCTCGTGCGCGGTGCTGCCGTCGCCGCGGACCAGATGGCGCCGCGTGGTGCGGCAGTGCTGATGGGCGATGTCCAGCAGGGCGTCGTCCTCGCTGTGCTGAGCGGCGTGGAAGACGATGCCCACGTTCATCATGATGTCGATGAACAGGCTGTCGGGGGCGAGGAAGGACCGCAGGTAGCGGCCCGCCTGGTTGTAGCGCAGGCCCATGGTGCGCCCGGCGGTCACCACGACGTCGTTCCTGGACGCGTCGCCGGTCAGGTCGTACCACCGCTTCCAGGTGGGCCAGAAGACGAACCCGAGGTCGTGCACGGTCCGGTCGTGCTTGCGGTCCTCCACCAGCAGCGAGTAGTGCTCGGCCCGGCGCCGCCACAGCGGATCGCCCGTGACCTCGGCGAAGATCCACATCTGGCCGCCGAGGAAGCCCTCGCACCAGTTGGTCCACGACTCCTTCTGGTGGTGCCACCGGCCGTTCTCGGTGTACAGAGGGAAGAAGTCGCCGTGCGAGGTGACCAGCCGGTCCACCTTCTCCTGGGCGACCCCGAGAGCGCGTTCGGCCGCGGCGCGCAGCGAGGCGGGCGGATTCGGCCCCCGCGCGGCGTCGGCGACGGTGTCGGTCATGGTCTGTCCGTTCCTTCCAGGGGGACCCACGGGCTGCGCCGTGGGCCGGTGTGCACCACCACGCTCTTCAGCTCGGTGAAGGCGTCGATGGCGTGCCGTCCGAGTTCGCGGCCGATGCCGCTCTCGCCGTAGCCCCCGAAGCTGATCTCGGGGAAGCCGTCCATGAAGCAGTTGACCCATACCGTCCCGGCCCGGCTGCGGCGTGCGTAGGCCAGGGCGGTGTCGACGTCCCGTGTCCACACCGCCGACGACAGGCCGTAGGGGGTGGAGTTGGTGATCGAGACCGCCTCGTCGAGGGAGCCGAAGCGCAGCACGGACAGCACCGGCCCGAAGATCTCCGTCGTCGCGATCGACATGTCGGCGGTGACGTGGTCGAAGACGGTCGGGGCGTAGAACCGTCCCGCGGGGGTGTCGAGGCGGTGCCCGCCGAGCAGCAGTTCGGCGCCGGCCTCGGTGCCCTCGCCGACGAGCCGTTCGATGACCCGCAGCTGCTCGTCGCTGGCGATGGCGCCGACCTTGGTGGTCTCGTCGAGGGGGTCTCCCACCACCACCCGCCGGGCGTGCTCCACCACGCGCCGGACGAACTCGTCGGCGATGTCGCGGTGCACCAGCAGCCTGCTGCCGGAGTTGCAGCACTCGCCCTGGTTGAACAGCACGCCGAAGACCACGGCGTCGACGGCGGCGTCGAGATCGGCGTCGGGGAAGACGACCTGCGGGTTCTTGCCGCCCAGCTCCAGCTCGACCCGCTTGAGGGTCCGGGCCGCGGCGGTCATGACCTTCTTGCCCACCTCCGTGGAGCCGGTGAAGGAGACCATGTCCACGTGCGGGTGTTCGCTCAGCCGGGCCCCGACGTCTCCCCTGCCGGTGACGATGTTGACCACACCGGCGGGGACGCCGGCCTCGGTCAGCAGGTCGCCGAGGATGAGGGTGGTCCCCGGCGTCAGCTGGCTCGGCTTGACCACCGCGGTGCAGCCGACGGCGAGTGCGAAGGGCAGCTTCTGGCTGACGATCAGCAGGGGGAAGTTCCAAGGGGTGATGATGCCGGCGACGCCGACCGGCTCGCGCAGGGCCAGGCCCAGGTAGTCGCCGCCGAGGGCGTTGTGGGCGTCGCCGTAGGCGTGCTGGGCCAGGGTGGCGGCGTAGTACCACAGCTCGGCGGTGGTGGCGACCTCCCCGCGTGCCTGGGCGACGGGCTTGCCGCTCTCCAGCGCCTCCACGCGGGCCAGTTCCTCGGCGTGTTCCTCCACGAGCGCGGCGACACGCCGCAGGACGCGGGCGCGCTCCATGCCGGGCAGGTCCCGCCAGCGGCCGTCGTCGAACGCCTTTCTGGCGGTTTCCACGGCCAGGTCGACCTCTTCCGCGGTCGCCTCGACGTATTCGCCGACGACGCGGTCGTGGGCCGGGCTGGTGCGGGTGAACAGCCGCCCGCCGGGCGCGTGGACGTGCTCGCCGCCGATGAGCAGGGGATAGCGGCGCGGAGCCGTGGTGTCGGTGGTGGTCATGGCAGGGATCTCCAGTGGTTCATCGGCCGAGGAATCGGGGAGTGCGCCGGTCGTGGAAGGCCGCCAGGCCCTCGGCGCGGTCGTCGGTGGCGGCGGACAGCGCCCCGGCGAGGGCCTCGAACGCCTCGGCGCTGGACGGGGTGGCGTGGTTGAGCACCTGTTTGGCCAGCTGCACCGCGACGGGGCCGCGGCGGGCGATGGCGGCGGCGAGGCGATCGGCGGTCTCCCGCACCCGGCCTGCGGACGCGACCTCGTCGACCAGGCCCCACTGCAGGGCCGTCGCCGCATCGACGAGGTCACCCGTGAGTATGAGCCGCTTGGCCCGGGCGGGGCCGATCAGCGCGGCGAGGCGGGCCGTGCCGCCCCAGCCGGGCAGGGTGCCGATGCCGACCTCCGGCAGGCCCAGGCGCGCCGTGTCCGCGGCGACCCGCAGATCGCAGGCCAGGGCCAGTTCCAGACCGCCGCCGAAGGCACCGGCCTGGAGCACCGCGATGGTCGGCTGCCGCAGGGACGCCAGCCTGCGGAAGGCCTCGTGACCGGTGTGCACCCAGTGCCGCCACACCGCGAGCGCGTCGTGGTCCGCGAAGGCGCCGAGGTCGGCCCCGGCGCAGAAGGCGCGGTCGCCTTCCGCGGTGACCAGGACGGCGCGGACCGTGTCGTCGGCGTGGACGGCGTCGGCGCACCCGGCCAGCTGCCCGAGCATGGCCGGGGTCAGCGCGTTGAGCTTCTCGGGCCGTGCCAGGCTGATCACGGCCGTGTCGCCGTGGCGTTCCAGCCGGACGGTGCCCTCGGGCGGCGGGGGAGGAGTGTCACTCATGGCGGTCTCCTGGGACGAGGTCGAGTGCGATCGGCTCGGGGCGGAACAGCCGGGCGTCCGTCACGGTGAGCCGAGGACTGACACGGAGCGGGAAGCCCGCGCGTTCGACCACATCCCGCTGGACGTCGACTCCGGGGGCGACCTCGGTGACCGTCAGCCCTTCGGGCAGCAGCCTCATCACGCACCGCTCGGTCACCACGGTGACGCGCCGGCCCTCGGCCCGCGCCCGGCTGCCGCTGAAGGTGACCTGCTGGACGGCCTCGACGAACTTGGGCGCGGTGCCGTCCCGGCGGATGCGCAGCGCCCCGTCCTCGATCGCGATGTCGCTGCGGCCCGCGGTGAAGTAGCCGCTGAAGACCAGGTGGCGGGCGTTGGCGGTGATGTCCGCGAAGCCGCCGACGCCGGCGGTGATGTGGGAGCGGCCGGGCAGCGCGGAGACATTGACGTTGCCGTCGGCGTCGATCTCCAGGAACGACAGCATGGAGGTGTGGAACGCCCCGCTCTGCAGGAAGGTGAACTGGTCCGCGGACGGGAGGATCGCCTCGGGGTTCAGCGCGCATCCGAAGGCGAAGCCGGTGAGCGGGAACCCGCCGACCGCGCCCTGCTCGATGACCCAGGTGACGTCGGTGTGACGGCCCTCCTCCAGCAGCACCCTCGGGACGAGGGCCGATATGCCGAAGCCGAGGTTGACCACGGCGCCGCGGCGGAGCTCCATGGCGGCGCGCCGCGCGATCACCTTCTCCAGCCCGAACACGGCGGGCTCCACCTCCGTCAGCGGGCGGCGCAGCGTACCGGCCAGGGCCGGGTCGAACGGGGTCTGCGTGGTCTGCATCTGCTCGGCGTCGACGACGATGCGGTCGACGAGGATGCCGGGTACGCGTACCTGCTGTGCCGGCAGCGATCCCGCCTCGGCTATTCGCTTGACCTGCGCGATCACCAGGCCGCCGTGCGCCCGGGCGGCCAGCGCCTGGTCGAGGGCGCCGAGGGGCGAGCCCTCGTCCTCCATGGTGAGGTTGCCGTTCTCGTCGGCGGTGGTGGCGCGGATGACGGCCACGTCCACGCCGATGGCCGGGTAGAACAGCCACTCGCGTCCGTCGAACTGCTCGACGCGGACGAACTGCGGTGTGGCCGTGTTCATCCGGCCACCCTCGCGGCGCGGGTCGACGAAGGTGTCGAGGCCGACGGTCGTCAGGACGCCCGGCTGGCCGGTCGCCGCGCTGCGGTGCATCTGGAACAGCACGCCCGACGGCAGGTTGTACGCCTGAACCTCTCCGGCCTCGATCAGCTTGCGGATCAGCGGCGGCTCCAGGGAGGACGGCCCGCTCGGGTAGGAGCCGGCGAACACCCGGCTGAGCAGGCCCGGCCGGGCGAGGTGGTCGATGCCCCTGATGCCGTACATGTCGCCGGCGGCGATGGGGTGCAGGGTGGTCAGCCCCCGGGGGGCGCCGGTCGCGCCGAACCGCTCGCCGATGGCGCGCAGCACGGCGTCGGGGCAGCCGAGGCCGCTGGAGGAGCTGACCGACACCACCGCGCCGTCCGGCACGAGGGCGGCGGCCTCGGCCGCGCTGATCACGGGTGTGCGGGTCACGGCGCCTCGCCCTCCAGGGTGCTGACGGGGATGACGGGGGTACGGGTGCCGCTGCGCAGGGCGTCGCGGACGGCTAGGGCGACGGCGAGGGACGCGAAACCGTCGGCGCCCGTCGCCAGCGGTTCGCCCTCGCCGTGGACGGCGTCCGCGAAGGCCCGCAGGCCGGTGACGTAGAGGTCGTCGCGGGGGCCGACGTCGACGGGCGTGGTGGCGTCGCCGCGGCGGAGCACGACCTCGCCGTCGGGGTCCTGGGTCATCGCGTCGGTGGCCAGCAGCGAGGCGTCGGTGCCGTGGACCTCCAGCGCCGTGCCGGCGTGCGGGACGGTGAACGCGTCGTGGGCGCAGGCGAGTACGTCGCCGTCAAGGCGCAGTACCGCCATGGCGGCGTCCTCCACGCCGGGCGCTGCCAGCCCCTGGTTCACGGCGGTCGCGGTCACGTCGAGCACCTCACGGCCGAGGACGAAGCGCAGGGCGTCGGCGTCGTGGACGGTGATGTCGAAGACCACTCCGCCGCCGGCGGCCGGGTTCTTCAGCCGCCAGCCGCGCAGGCGCTGCGGCAGCTCGACGGCGTGGTGGACGCGTACCGCCAGGGGCCGCCCGACGTGCCCGCCCGCCACCATCCTTTGGATCGATCTAATGACGGGCGAGGCGCGCAGATGGTGGTTGGTGCCGAGTACCACGCCGGCGGCGCGGGCGGCGCGGACGATGTCCGCGGCGTCGTCCAGGGTCATCGCCAGCGGCTTCTCGCACAGCACGTGCCGGCCCGCCGTCGTCGCGGCGACGGCCTGCTCGTGGTGCAGCTCGTTGGTGGTGCTGATGTACACCGCGTCCGCCGGCACCGACAGGGCCTGATCGAGCGTCTTTGCCGCGACCGGCACCTGATGACGCTCGGCGAACCGCCGGCCGCGCTCCGGACTGCCGCTGAGGACGGCCACCGGTTCCTGGCCGAGCGCCCGCATCGCGGGGATCATCCGCGTGGCGGCGATGTCGCTCGCTCCGACCAGGACCCATCTCAGGGGCCTGTTCATACGGTCTCCTTCTCACTGTGTTCCTCGGGGCGGCAGCCGCAGGAGGCGCGTACCACGAGCCGGGGCACGCTCACGTCGCTCTCCGGGGGGCCGTCCGGACGCTCTATGCGCCTGATGAGCAACTGGGCGGCGCGTTCGCCCAGTTCACGCGGCCTGATGGCCACGGTGGTCAGTGCCGGGTGCTGCAGGGCCGACTCCGTGATGTCGTCGAAGCCGGTCACGCGCACCTCCTCGCCGACACGGATGCCGAGTTCCTCGCAGGCGAGGAGGACACCGAAGGCGACGACGTCGCTGTAGCACACGATGGCGTCTGGGCGGTCCTTGCGGCGCAGCACGGCGAGTGCGGCGTCGTACCCGCCCTGCCGGGTCGCGGGGCTGGGCACCGACCTGCTCGCCGGGAGCGTGCGCCGCCGGGCGGCCAGCGCCTCCTCCACACCGCGCTGCCGGTCGTAGCGGGCCGAGGAGTGCTCGGGCCCGCCGAGGAAGGCGACCTTGCGCGCACTGTGCGCCAGCAGGTGCTCGGTGGCTGCGCGCGCGCCCACCACGTTGTCGGCGCCCACGTACGGCGCGGGATGGCCGTCGACATAGCGGACGACCAGCAGATGCGGCACCCGGGCGGTCACCAGGGGACGCAGGTCCTCGGCGGTGGTGTCGTGCGCCGGGGTGATCAGCAGGCCGTCCGCCCCGTACTCCTGTATCACCCGCATCAGGTCGGCCTGCTTGGCGGTCGACTCGTAGTTGTGGCCGAGCAGCACGACGATGCCCGCGTCCGCGAGGGCGGCCTCGACGCCGACGGTCAGCTCGGCGAAGAACGGGTTGGAGACGTCCGTGACGAGCAGTCCCACGGTGTGCGAGCGGCGGCTGCGCAGGCTCGCGGCGCCGCGGTGGTAGACGTACCCGAGCCGGTCCATGGAGGCCCGTACGCGCGCCCGGGTCGAGTCCGCGACCAGCGGACTCTCCCTCAGCACGAGTGACACGGTCGCCCGCGACACCTTGGCGTCCGCCGCCACGTCCGCCAGGGTGACCCTATTCCTGCCCATTCCCCCGCCGCCTTTCGTCGACTTGACCGGCCATCACGTTCATGCCTCGCCCAGGATGTGCGCGGCACCCTTCTCGCCGATCATGATGGACGGCGCCTGTGTGTTGCCGCTGACCAGCGTCGGCATGATGGACGCGTCGACCACCCGCAGCCCCGCCAGCCCGTGCACACGCAGGTCCGTGTCCACCACGGCCGTGTCGTCGCCGCCCATCTTGCAGCTGCCGACGGGGTGGTAGTCGGTCTTGGCCCACTGCTTGATGTAGGCGCGGATCTCCTGCTTGGTGCGCACCTGGGCGCCGGGCATGTGCTCACGCTTGATCAGCGGAGCGAAGGCGGAGGTGGCCAGCAGTTCGCGGCCCTTCTCGAAGGCGGTCATCGAGACCTCCCAGTCGTAGGGGTCCGCGAGGAAGTTGGGGTCGATGGCGGGCGGGACGAGGGGATCGGCCGAGCGCAGCGTCACCTCTCCGATGCTGCGCGGGCGGAGGTTGCAGGTGTTGATCGTGACCCCGTGGCCCTTGATGCGCTGCCGGCCGTGGTCGACGACGTACGCCGGCAGGCAGTGGATCTGGATGTCGGGCGAGCGCACCTCCTCGCTGCTGCGCAGGAACGCGCCGGCCTCCGCCACACAGGCGGTGACCGGGCCGGTGCGGAAGAGGAGGTACTGCAGTCCGTGCCGCAGCGCGCGGTCGGCGCGGTCCTCCTGGTTGTAGCTGACCGGGGCCGTCGTTGCCGTGAGGTAGACGTCCATGTGGTCCTGGAAGTTCTTGCCCACGCCCTTGAGTTCATGGACGACGGGGATGCCCAGCCGGCTCAGCTCCTCACCCGGCCCGATGCCGGACAGCAGGAGCAGCCGGGGCGAGTTCACGGCGCCCCCGCTGAGGATCACCTCGCCCTCGGCGTACGCGGTGTGCTCCTTCCCGCCCCGCAGGTACGTGACGCCCACGGCGCGGCCGTGCTCCACCAGCACCCGGGTGGCCGTCGCCTCCGTGACGACGGTGAGGTTGGGGCGCCGCCGCGCGGGCCGCAGGAACGCGGTGGCGGTGCTCTCCCGCCGGGCGTTGCGCTGGGTGACGTCGTAGTAGCCGACGCCGTCCTGCTCGGCGCCGTTGAAGTCGTGGTTGTAGGGGAGGCCGATCTCCTGGCCCGCCCGTACGAACGCCTTGGTCAGGGGGTTGTGCATGAGCTGCTCGACGACGCTCATCGGCCCGGTGGTGCCGTGGAACCCGTCTGCGAAGCGCTCGTTGGCCTCCGACTTCTTGAAGTACGGCAGGACGTCCTGGTAGCCCCAGCCCTTGTTGCCCAGGTCCCGCCACTCGTCGTAGTCCAGGCGGTGGCCCCGGATGTAGATCATGGCGTTGATGGAGGTGCTGCCGCCCAGCGTCCGCCCCTGGGGGTAGTACATCGGGCGGTCGCCGAGATGACGCTGGGGGACCGTCTCGAAGCGCCAGTTGACCTTCGGGCTGGTGAGCTTGGTGAAGCCGACCGGCATGTGGATCAGCGGCGACCGGTCCGCCGGTCCCGCCTCCAGGAGAAGGACCTGGTGATCCGGGTCGGCGCTGAGCCGGTTCGCCACCACGCACCCGGCGGCACCGGCGCCCACGACCACGTAGGTGAAGCGGTCGACCATGACGTTCACTCCTTCGCGACCGGGTTTTTAGACCGATCTAAATCTGCGTTGGAGCGATCTAAATGCCGGGCTCCCCGACCGTCAAGGGGGCCTGCACGAAAAACTTGGCGAACATGACGCCGGGCCCGTCCGGCGACCGGGCCGGGAGGGCTGGGCGCGCCGCCCGGGGCGCCGGTGACCCGGGCCCGCCCACCTACCCTCGCTGGTGCCGAGGGATGGCCTCTGACCTGTTGGAACGTACCGCATTCGGTGGGTGGCCGATACGGCGCCGCCGCCATGCCCGGCACTCGTGCCGTGGGTTCGTGCGGCGGTGGCCGGCCAAGGCCGTCGGCCGTCTGCCGCAGAGGGCGCGGACGGCTTGGAGTGTCTCGTCGGCGGCGATCCGGGCCGGTGATCTTTAGATCGATCCAACGCCTGGTGTCACACACTCCGTCAACTGCCGTAGGCGGTCCGGCCCTTGCGGATCACGAGGTCGACGGACGGTACCGCCCTCGGCGGACGGCGCGTCGCGGTCCGCCCGGAGGCGGGTGCCCGGGGCGGGCACCGGAGGCCGGTGCCGGAGGCCGCGGTGCCGGAGGGCGGCGACCGGACACCGCGGACCGCGGCCGGTCACCGGGGCGGGCGGCCATGGCGTTCCGCGCGTCACGGGCCCGCGGGGGCACCGGTGGCGGGGGTGCCGCCCGCGTCCACGCGTACCGTCTCCACCCATGAGGGCGGTGCCGGCGCATCCTCGCCGATCAGGGCGGCGATGAGACGGCAGGAGGGGGCTTCCGCGGGCCAGGGGGTGAACCCGTCGGTGAGGACGATGACGATGCGGGGCCGGTCCCGCATCGCGAGGGCAGCCTCGACGCCCACGCGCATGTCGGTGCCCCCGCCGCCGTCCAGCGCGACCTGCTCCGCGGTCATCACCCGGGAGACGGCGTGGACATCGGCGTCACAGGCGAGCACGGCGACCCGGTTGCCCCGCACCCCCACCTCGCGCAGCACTCCGGTGATCTCCCCCAGGGCCGCGGCGAGTTCCCCCTCGCCCATCGAGCCGGAGGTGTCGACGACGATCGCCACCCGCGGCAGCGGGCGGCGCAGGCTCGGCAGCACGGCCCCACGCAGCGCCGGGGTGCGCCGGGACGGGCGACGGTAGGTGTAGTCGACGGCCCCGCCGGCCCATGCGGCCGCCTCACGGACGGCACCCGACAGCACCTGCCGCCAGTCCACCGTGGGTTCCAGGACCTCCTCCGCCCAGCGCCGCCACCCGGCCGGAAGGGTCCCGCGGGTGCGCTGGTGGGCGCGCATGGCCTCGGCGGTGTGCCGCCGCAGGGCTTCCGCCTCCACCGGCCCCAGCCGGGCGGGACCGCCGGGCCCGGTCGCCTCCCAGGGCGAGTGACGGCCGTGGGCCCCCGACCCGCAGTCGGGCGAGCGCACCTCGGGCGGCAACCGGACCAGGTACGCCTCGAACAGCAGGCCCTCGGGCAGGCCGAACCCACTGGGTTCCATCCGCCCGGCCGGAAGGGGCAGGCCGTCGGCGAGGAGATCGTCGTTGATCTCGCAGTCCTGCGCCACGTTCACGCGGTGCCGGTCGCGCTGGTCGGCGACGGGAAGCCGCCCGGCCCGGCCGTGGTGGTCGCGCAGCAGGTGCGCCACCTCGTGCACCCACACGGCCGCGAGTTCGGCCACGGGTGTCCGCTCGACGAAGCCGGGTGACACATAGCAGCGCCAGTGCCGGTCCACTCCCATCGTCGGGACCTCGGCCGACGGCACGACGGTCAGCGCGTACAACGCCGAGGCGAGGTAGGGCCGTTCGCTCGCCGCCCGGTACCGCGCGGCGAGCAGCTTCGTCATGTCCAGGCTGGGGCCGCGCTCCGCCATCCGGTCGCCTCAGCCGTGCCCGGGCAGGGCGCCGGACAACTGCAGCAGGTCCAGGAAGCCGTCGATGCCCTGGGGCACCGGCCAGTCGGTGTCGCGCATCGCCGCCAGATCGACCGCGGCCCGCGCGGCGACATCGGGCACACCCGCGTCGACCGCCTTGCCCAGGACGGCCCATCCGGCCTCCCAGCGCTCCCGGGTGAGGTCGCTCTGGACCGCCGCGACCACGGCGATCAGGAACGCGAGCTGCCGGTCGCCGCGGTCGGGCAGGGCGAAGGCGCCGGGATCGGCGAGCACGCGGTCGGGATCCGGCAGGTCCAGGTGCTCCAGGTACGACAGCAGCTCGATGCCGGCGCCGTCCCCGACGGCCCCGGCGAGCGCCGCGGCCACGGACTCCCGGCCGGCGCCCGTCGCGTAGCCGGCCGCGAGCAGCGCCAGCGCCATCTCCCAGGTACGGGGAGACGGCCACGCCCGGCCGCGGCTCTCCGCGTCGGACGGCATGTGGTGGACCAGGCCGGGCCGGGCGGTCAGGAAACCGGAGACGGCGCCGCGGGCCCGCGCGACCGCGCCGGGGGCCTTGGCGGGATCGACGACCGGAACGGTCATCGCCGGCCAGGTACCGGCCATGCCGCGCGCCACCGTGCGCGGATCGTGCGTCCAGTGGAGATGGACGAACCGGTTGGCCAGCGGCGGGCTGAGGTGCCAGCCGTCGGCGGCGCTCGACGGCGGGTTGGCGGCGGCGACGATCCGCACCGCATCGGGCAGGACCAGGCTGCCCACCCGGCGTTCGAGCACCACGCGCAGCAGCGCCGCCTGGACGGCGGGCGGTGCCGAGGACAGTTCGTCGAAGAAGAGCAGACCGTGCCCGGCCCGGGCCAGGCGGACCGCCCAGTCGGGCGGCGCCATCGGGACACCGGTCGTCGCCGGGTCGTCACCGATGACGGGCAGACCGGCGAAGTCGGAGGGTTCATGGACGCTGGCGACGACGGTCTCCAGCCGGATCCCGAGGCCCGCGGCGAGCTGCTCCATGCCCGCCGACTTGCCGATTCCCGGCTCGCCCCACAGCAGGACCGGCTGGTTGGCGGTCACCGCGAGCGCCAGCGTCTCCAGTTGGGGGCTGGCGGACGGCTCCGTGCGCGAGCCGCGCAGCCTGCGCCGCAGGTCGTCGGCCGCGGCGAGCGGGGCGGGCAGATCGCGGCCGGCGGCCTCGCGGCCTCCGGCGCTCCTGTCGGGTGCGCTCACTGCTCCCATTCCTCCCACCAGTCGGCGCCGATACCGGGATGTTCCTTCTCCACGCGCTCCCGCAGGAACGCCAGGTCGTGCCGCTTGTACTTGCGGATGACCTGGGCCAGCGACAGCTCCATGGTGTCGACCACGTCGATCCGGGCCCCGGCCGCGAGCAACGCCTCCACCAGGGCCACGGAACCGCCGTGGCCGACCGCGGCACACAGCGGTGTGCGCTCGCGGTGGTCCCTGCCCTCGAGATCGAGTCCCGCCGACAGCAGCCGGGGAAGCAGCGGTTCGTGGTCGAGCAGGTTCAGTACGTGCAGCAGGCCGCGCCTGGCCCCGTCCCGGATCCGGGGATCGACCCCGGCATCCAGGAGTTCCAGCACTCCGGGGGTGTCGCCGTGCTGGGCGCGCAGGAACAGCTCCCGCCGCTGGTCGCGCAGGGCCCGGGGCAGCCGCCCGGTGCCCGATGTCCACGCCTGCTGGACGGCGAAGCAGCCGGCCACAGCGCCGCCGAAGGCGCGCATGGCCCGCTCCCGCTGCTGCTCCTCCTCGCCGTGCGGTACGTCGAGGCGGCCGCCGCGGGAGAGCACCCGGTGCCAGGAGCCGCGGCACCTGACCCGCACCGGCACGGGTGCCTCCGGTCCCGGAGGGCCCTTGGGGACCGGAAGCGACGGAAACAGCGCGGCGCCGACCAGCGGGTGGAGCTGCGCCGGCGCGAGCCGGCCGGACCGCAGCAGCCCGAGGTCCGGGAGCTCGCGCCACAGCGCCCGAGGCATGACCGGACTGTCGTCCTCCTGGACGACACTGACCCGCAGTCCGCCGCCGGGGCCGGTCCGGTCCGTCAGTTCCAGCAGGATGGAGTTTCGCCAGCCGTTGGCTATCCGGAAGCGGTTCCCGGCTCCTGCCTCCGCGAGCCGCCGGATCCCCGGCTCCAGCCGGGTCAGACTGAACGGCCGTGCGGCGAGGAGGGCTTTCGGGTCCGTGTGGTACCAGCCGCGGGAGGGCGGCGGTGTCAGATCCGCCGTGACGCCCGCGGCGGCGAAGGCCGCTTCGACCTCGCCCTCCTCGTGCAGCAGGGCGGCCCACTCGGCGCGCTCCGCCGGATCGTCGCCGGGGTCCGAGCGGGGCAGCTCCGACGGCGGGCGCGGGGTGCCGTCGGCGTTGAGGAACGGCGGTCTCTCGGCGTTGCCGCCGCAGTGCTCGCGCAACTCGGCGGCATGGCGTACGTCCCACAGGTGCCGCGCCGTCGTCCAGTCCTCGGTGGTGATGTCCGCGGCGCCCGGGCGGTGTTCTTCTCCCAGCTGCCCGAACCGCAGGGTCAGCCGCTGGGGTCCCTCGGTCATCGCGGGTGTGAGGACGTAGAGGTACGGCGCCCCGCCCCGGCCCGGCGGATGGTGGCCCGAGAGCAGCACGGTGAGGTTGGGGGCGAGCGTCGTCCGTCCGCCCAGCAGCCGCGGAAGGTGCCACCGCAGCAGGTCCGGTGCGAAGTGATGGAGGTCGTCGGCCACGGCGGTGGCGACGTCCGCACCGTACTTCCCGGCGATCCGGGGCAGTTCGAAGTCCACGTCCACGGCGGCCGCGGCGCAGGCGCCGGCCCAGTCACCGGCCAGCCGGCGCGCGGTCGCGCGCTCGATCATCCACCGGGGCACCGCGTAACGGCGTATCCGCCGCCAGTCCGCCGCCTCGGCGGGGGGAAATCGGCTCAACGGTAGGCACTCCCTATCGCGTGCAGATCGGGATGCGGTCGGGAGGCCGGCCGCATGAGCCGGTTGAAGGACTGCTTCACCTTGCGCGGCAGGCCGGGGCCCAGCCCGACGTACTCCAGGGGCGAGTCGTCGCGCACGGCCGCGAGGAGAGTCTTCGCTCCCCGGCCGGTCAGGCCGGTGTGGCGCAGTTCGAGCCGGCGCAGCGGGCTGCCCGCGAGCGCCGTGGCCAGCGCGGCGGCTCCCGCGTCGCCCATGGTGTTCGCGGGGGCGCCGAGGCTCCGCTCGGACGGCGGCCGGCCCAGGTCGAGCGTCTCGATCCCGCCCAGGGCATCGGCCAGGGCACGCGCACCGGAGGGTCCGATGCCGTTGCCGCCGAGCCCCAGGCGTACCGGCCGGGCCGGGTCGAGCGCGGCCGCCAGCGCGGTCGCGCCCTCGTCGCCGAGGTGGTTGGCCGGCAGGTACAGCTCGCGGACGCCCGCGTCCCGGACGAGGGCGGCGAGGAGCGGCGCGGCCTCGGGGGTCAGCCCGTTGCCGCCGAGGAAGAGGCGTTCCAGGGGCCGGGCCCGCCCGGTGAGGGCGGCGAGCAGTGCGGACAGGCCGTCGGTGGTGATCCCCGTGTTGACCAGATCGAGGGTGCGCAGGGCGGTGTTGCGGCGCAGCACGGCGGCGAGTGCGCGGACGCCGTCGTCGCGGACCGGGTTGCGCTTGAGCCACAGGGCGCGGACGGTGTCGTCCGCCGCCAGCCGCTCGGCGAGCGCCCCCGCGCCCTCGGCGTTGATGCGGTTGCAGCCCAGATAGAGCGTGCGCAGGCCGTGCCCCTCGGTGAGGGCGCCGGCCACCGTGCGTGCGCCGTCGTCCCCGATGGAGTTGGTGCCGAGCAGGACGTGGACGGCGTGCGGCGAGGACGCGGCCACCGGCAACACCCGGGCGGCCCCGCCCGGTCCGAGGCCCTGCTTGCACAGGTCGACCCGGCCGTCCGCACGCAGCGTTCCGAGGGGGAAGGAGACGTCGGACCGGACCGGATCCGGCGAGGCGAGCCGGTTCAGCATCGGGTCGAGGAGCACCGGATCCGCGAGGGGGATGTCCGGGTGCTCGATCGCGGGGCAGCGTACGGGCGTCTGCTGTGTCATCACCACTCCACGGTCCCCGGCCGGTCCCCGGCCACCGGCAGGGACGGTGCCGTCCTCCGCCCGCGGCAGGACGAACCGACACCGATCGACGTTCCTCCATGGCAAAAGGCGGCAAGGCCGGTCGGATTCGAACCGACGTCCTCCAGCTTGCTGCGTGGGCGCGACGACCACTGCGCTACGGCCTTGCCGGGCGTGATCATAACGAAGAAACGTCGTACACGCGTTCGTTCGGACGCATGTGGTGCGGAGCCCCTCGCGCGCCGGTTCGGTGCGCACCGTCTGTGCCGACTCGTCGATCAGCACCGGCAGGTCGCGCACCATGTCCGTGTACTGCGCCTGACGCCGCTGCTCCAGAGCCCGCCGGACATCCGTCCGGTTCGACGCGGTCGGGCGCGGAGCCGTCTCCCGGTCCAGAGGGATGTCCCGGTTCTCCGGACCCGCACGAATCGGTTGGATCAGGGAATCCGTCCGGTCTGCGCAGCTCTCGGAGTACGGCTGCCCCAGCGACTCGGACGGGACGCCCGAGTGCGGGCACAGACGTCGACAAGAGCCGGAGGCGCGGGCTCTGTCCGCACCCGGCCTTCGGCAGCGGCGACTTGGGCACGTGGGCGCGCATGGTCGCCTGCCGGGAGTCAGACCCCACCGTCACCGCCGCGATCCGGCCGGCTCTGCGGACCGAGGAGGAGTGAGCCGCCGGTCTTCCGGTGGCCGCCCCACTCCCGTGCGGCCCTCACCGGCACCGCACCCCGCCCCGCGCGTGTGGTCGCCAGTCGTCGCGCCGCCGGGTGTGCGCACCCTTGTGCACGCCGGCGTCACGGGCGGCGCGGAACGCGGCCGTCGCCCGCCGTTCGGACTCCGGGGTGAGGGCGTTCTCGGTCAGCGCGCGGGTGACCAGGGGCGCTGTGGCGCCCTGGACCTCGCCGCCGGCCCCGCGCACATGGCCGCGGGGGTACGCGAGCCGGGGGCCGAACGTTCTGCCCCGGCTTGGTCTGTTCCCCATGCCCGTATCCATCCTTGCCCACTGGTAGTCAGGCATGTCGTCGTTTCTGGCGGAGTTCTTCTTCATGCCGACTGCCCCAGCGTGCGGCGGCGCTCTTCTGTCACACCGAGGCGGCACGATCGGGTGCCCTGCCACCGGGCGCGGCGCAGCGCGCGCTCGCGGGGCCGCCGGTGGGGTCGGCCGGTCGGGGTGGCGACGGCCGAGCCGGCGCCGCCGCTCAGACCACCGCCGTCCGCCGGGCCCGTCCGTGCGGCGTCCGGCGGAAGGCGTGCGGGTGCTCTTCGGGGCCGCCCGCCTGGAAGCGGTCGAGGACCCTGCGGGTCCACCACTGCGAGTGGCCGGGCGTGAGCCGGTCGAGGGCGGTGACGCGGGCGACGAGGGCAGCGGCGCGGGGACGCGGCATCCCGTCCGCGCGCGGAACGCGGTCGTGCACGGTGTCCATGTGCCCCGCCCTTCGTCGCCGTCTCGGGGCACGTCGCCCGGCCCCGCCCACGGCTGAACAAGCGGACGCCGTGCCGGGAGAACCACGGGCCGCGGAAGTGTCGATCGGCCCAGGGAGGATCCGGGGCCGGCGTACCACCCTTTCGGGTTCTCGTGCATCGTCCGGCCGCGGTGCCGCTCCGCACGGCGTCTAGACTTTCCCGGCAACGGCCCGCGCGACAACGGCCGTGATCGGGCCGCCTCTTGCCACACCCGAAGGGTATTCGGCGCTTTGATACGGATAGATTCAGTCACCAAGCGGTACCCGGACGGCACGGTGGCGGTCGACCGGCTGTCGCTGGAGATCCCGGGCCGCTCGATCACCGTCCTCGTCGGCCCCTCGGGCTGCGGCAAGACGACGACCCTCCGCATGATCAACCGGATGGTCGAGCCGAGCGAGGGCGTCATCACCCTGGACGGCGTCGACATCAGCCGGCAGCCCGTGAACTCCCTGCGGCGGTCCATGGGGTACGTGATCCAGAACGCCGGGCTCTTCCAGCACCGGACCATCGTCGACAACATCGCGACCGTGCCCCGGCTGCTCGGCTGGAGCAAGGACCGGGCCCGCGCACGCGCCCGGGAGCTGATGGAGCGCGTGGGGCTCGACGCGTCGCTCGCCAAGCGGTACCCGTACCAGCTCTCCGGCGGACAGCAGCAGCGCGTCGGCGTGGCGCGCGCGCTCGCCGCGGACCCGCCCGTGCTGCTGATGGACGAGCCCTTCTCCGCCGTCGACCCGGTCGTGCGCAAGGGACTGCAGGAGGAACTTCTGCGGATCCAGGGCGAGTTGGGCAAAACCATCGTTTTCGTCACCCATGACATCGACGAGGCGATCCGGCTCGGCACCAAGGTCGCCGTGATGCGCACGGGCGGCAGGCTCGCCCAGTTCGCGCCGCCCGCCGAGCTGTTGTCGTCGCCGGCCGACGCGTTCGTGGAGGACTTCCTCGGCGCGGACCGCGGCATCCGCAGGCTGTCGTTCTTCACCTCGCAGAGCCTCCGGCTGGAGACGACGCCGATCGTCGCCGTCGACTCCACCGCCGAGCAGATCGCCTCCCGCTCCATGCCCGGGGTGCCGTATCTGCTCGTCACCGGCCTCGACGGCAGGCCGCTCGGCTGGAGCGAGCCCGGGAACCTGGTCGCGGGGAGCATCGAGGCGGAGCGGCTGCTGCCGTACGGGCGGCCGTTCGAGTACGGCAAGGACTCGCTGCGCGCCGCGCTCGACGGCTCCGTGCTCTCGCCCACCGGCTGGTCCGTGGCCGTGGACGGTACCGGCCGCGTGGTCGGCGTCGTCTCCCAGCAGACCATCGGCGAGGCGATCCGCAGCGCCCACGCCGCGGGCATCCCGGACCAGAAGGTCGCCGGATGAGCGGGTTCTTCGACATCCCGAGCGATCTCCAGCACAGCTGGCTCGGTCTGATCGGGCTGCATCTGCGGGAGGCCCTGCTGCCGGTCCTGGCCGGCCTGGCCGCGGCCCTGCCGCTCGCCCAGCTGTGCGTGCGCTTTCGCTGGCTGTACGTGCCCGTGCTGGGGGTGACGACGGTTCTGTACGCCATCCCGTCGCTGGCGTTCTTCGTCGTCCTCATCGACTACACCGGCCAGAGCGAGCTCACCGTGATGATCCCGCTGGCCGTCTACAGCCTGGTGGTGCTCGTCCCGGCGATCGTGGAGGGCGTGCGCTCGGTGCCGCAGGAGACGCTGGCCGCGGCCAGCGCCATGGGCTTCGGACCCGTACGCCGCTATCTGCAGGTGCAGTTGCCGATCGCCGTGCCCGCCATCGTCGCGGGCCTGCGGGTGGCCACCGTGTCCAGCATCAGCCTCGTCAGCGTCGGCACCCTCATCGGCAACCAGGGCGCGCTCGGCAATCTGCTCGCCGACGCGATGTTCTACCACCGGCCCGTGCTGGCGGTGAACTCCGTGGTGACCACGGCCGTCCTGGCGATGCTCGTGGACGCCGCGCTGGTGCTCGTACGGCTCCTGCTGACGCCCTGGATGCCGCGCGGGGCGGGCGGCGGACCGAGGTCGGCGACCGGACGGCCCGAGCCGGTCGCCCCCGCCCTGGAGGACACCGTCCGGTGAACGTACTGCACTTCGTCCACGCGTTCTTCAGCGACAGCGCCCACTGGCACGGCTACGACGGCATTCCGCACCGTCTGCTCGAACACGTCCAGTACTCGCTGGAGGCGCTCGGCATCGCCGCCGCCCTCGGGCTGCCGGTCGGTCTGCTCACCGGTCACACCGGGCGCGGCGGCAACGTCCTCGCCCTCATCGCCACCGCCGCCCGGGCGCTGCCCAGCTTCGGTCTGCTCGTGCTGATGTTCGTGCTGCTCGGGCTGGGACTGCTGCCGGTGATGATCCCGCTGGTCGTCCTGGCCGTCCCACCGATCCTGGTGACCACGTACGAGGCGGTGCGCTCCCTCGACCCGGCCCCTGTGGACGCCGCGCGGGGCATGGGCATGACGGAACCGAGGATCCTCTTCCAGGTGGAGGTGCCGGTAGCGCTGCCGCTGATCATGAGCGGTCTGCTCTCGGCGGCCATCCAGATCGTCTCGACGGCCACCATCGCCGCCTACGTCAGTCTCGGCGGCCTCGGACGGTACATCGTGGACGGCCTCTACCAGAGGAACTACGAGAAGGTCGTGGGCGGGGCGACCCTGGTGGCCGTGCTGGCGCTGGTGACGCTCGCGGTGTTCTGGGCGGTGACGCGGGCGGTCGTGTCCCCGGGGGTGCGACGGAGCGACTGACGGAGCGGGGGACCGGGTGCCGGCCCCCCGCGCGTCATCCCTCCGTGCGGGCCAGCGCCAGTTCCAGGACGACCAGCAGCGCGTCGCGGACCGAACCGCGCTCCCGGGCGTCGAAGACGACCACCGGGATGTGCTCGGAGACGTCCAGCGCCCAGCGGACCTGGTCCACGTCGTACTCCACCGTGCCGTCGAAGGCGTTGAGGGCGACCGCGAACGGGATCTGCCGGTGCTCGAAGTAGTCCACGGCCGCGTAGCAGTCGTCGAGGCGGCGCGTGTCGACGATGACGAGTCCGCCGACGGCGCCCTCCACGATGTCGTCCCACATGAAGCCGAACCGTTCCTGGCCGGGCGTGCCGAACAGATACAGCTTCAGGGTCGGGTCGATGGTGATGCAGCCGAAGTCCATCGCGACCGTCGTCGTGGTCTTGCGCGGGGTGTGCGTGAGGTCGTCCACGCCCGCCGCGACCTCGGTGATGGCCGCCTCGGTGGTCAGCGGCTCGATCTCGGAGATCGAGCCGACGGCGGTGGTCTTGCCCACGCCGAAGCCGCCCGCGATCACCATCTTGACCGGCAGCGGCGGCCGTTCGGCGGTCTGCGCCGCCGTGCCGAGGGCGACGGGTTCAGTCGGTGTCACGGAGTACCCCCCGGGAGTCGGGGATGGCGCGGAGGCCATCGATAACCCTGCGCAGGACGGAAGCGTCGTGCGTGACGTCGGTGTGCGGCACGTGCACCGTCAGCTGCCCCGCGGCGCGCAGGTCCTCGGCGAGGACGCGGACCACGTTGAGATGCAGCCGCAGCCGTGCTGCGATCTCCGCGATGGACTGCGGCTGCCGGCAGGCGGCGACGATGTCGTGCTGCTCGAACGAGAGCCGTTCGAGGGTCTGGAGACCCAGGGCGGTGGCCACCACCTGGGTCTCGACGGGAACCGGCCGGCCGGACGCGGTGGGCGCCACCCGGCCGGCGGTGACCAGGAACGGCCGTACGGCGGGAGCGGGACCGACCGGGTCCGGCGGGCCCGGGGGCGAGAAGCCGTCCTCGCCGGCACTTCGCGGAGTGCGGCCGTCCGCCATGGGCGGTACTTCCTTCCTCGACCGGGTGGAAACCGGTCACCCCGTCGACGCGGCGCCGACGCTGTTCTTCAGCTCCAGCACGAGCTGGGGGCTGAGCGCCGCACCTGCCCGGTTGGCGAACAGGGTCATCTCGTAGGCGATGTTGCCCAGTTTGGCCTCCTTGTCGGTGACCACGCCGAGCACGGCGCCGCTGCCGATCGCGGAGACCAGCACGTGCCCGCCTTCCAGATCGATGATGACCTTGTTGAGGCCGCCGAGGCCGTAGTTGCCCGAGGCGCCGGCGGCCAGGCTGGTGATGCCGGAGACGATGGCGGCGAGCCGCTCCGAGTCGGCCTGCTCGCGCAGTTCGGAGACGGCGATGAGCAGTCCGTCGGAGGAGACGGCGATGGCGTCGACGACGCCCGCGGTCTCGGTGGCGAAACGGTTGAGCAGCCAGGTGAAGTCGGCTGCGGCGGCCTGCAGGTCGGCCCGCGTGGTGCCGCCTGCCGGAGTGTCACCTGTCGGCGTACTCACTGCTCCGCTCCTTCCGTGAGGTGGTTCTGGTCGCGTCTGTCGTGCGGGGCGGTCTGGCCGGCACTGTCGCGGTGCGCGCGCTCCACCGCGGCCTCGAACTCCTCGAGGGCGGAGCGGACCGCGTCCGCGTCGGCCGGCCGGGGAGCGGGGCGCGCCGCCTGGCGGGCGGCATCGGCGGTGCTGCGCAGCGTCGCGCCCCGGACGCGGCGGCGCAGGGGGCGGGGTGCGCCGGTGGTGTCCTCCGCCGGGCCGGGGGCCGGCACC
>NZ_JBHUDX010000057.1:64257-67001 GCF_042678285.1 Streptomyces caeni | reverse complement strand
GCCGACGGATCGTCCACCGGGGCCACCCGGACGAGCGGGCGGTCCCGGCGCGCGGGGCGCCGTGGGCGAGCCGCGCCCGGCCCCGCCCGGGAAGGAGCCCGGCCCCAGGGCTTTGTCCCCGCGCATCGGCCCTGCATGATGGCGGGCGACAGCATCAGCCGAGACGGAGTCCCACGTGCCCAGCAAGAAGGCTCTCATCCGCCGACCGAGTCCACGCCTCGCCGAGGGGCTGGTGACGCACATCGAACGCGAGAAGGTCGACGTCGATCTCGCGCTCGAACAGTGGGGGGCGTACGCGGAGGCCCTGCGTACACACGGCTGGGAGACGATCGAGGTGGATCCGGCCGACGACTGCCCCGACTCGGTGTTCGTCGAGGACACCGTGGTGATGTACAAGAACGTCGCCCTGATCGCGCGGCCCGGCGCGGAGTCACGGCGCGAGGAGACCGCGGGCGTCGAGGAGGCCGTGGCCCGGCTCGGCTGCTCGGTCAACTGGATCTGGGAGCCGGGCACGCTCGACGGCGGCGACGTGCTGAAGATAGACGACACGATCTACGTGGGCCGCAGCGGGCGCACCAACACGGCCGCCGTCCAGCAGCTGCGCGCGGTCTTCGAACCGCTGGGCGCCCGGGTGGTGTCCCTGCCCGTCACCAAGGTGCTGCACCTGAAGTCGGCGGTCACCGCCCTGCCCGACGGCACGGTCATCGGCCATGTGCCGCTGGTGGACAAGCCCGCGCTGTTCCCGCGCTTCCTGACGGTGCCGGAGGAGTCCGGCTCGCACGTGGTGCTGCTGGGCGGCGGCAAGCTGCTCATGGCTGCCAGCGCGCCGAAGACGGCGGACCTGCTCGCCGACCTCGGGCATGAGCCGGTCCTGGTGGACATCGGCGAGTTCGAGAAGCTGGAGGGCTGTGTGACGTGCCTCTCGGTGCGTCTGCGGGAGTTGTACGCCTGACCCGCTGAACCGGTTGCCCTCCGGCCCGGAACCCCGGGGTTTCCGGGGCCGTCGGCCCGCCCGGCGACCTGGCGCGGCCCGTGCCCCCGTTCCTGGAAGGCACCCGCTGATCAGCGTCCTTTACAGCGCACTTAACCTACGGCTTCGTAACCTACGGTTTCGTAGCCTACGATCCCGTAGGTTTCCGGCACCGCTCGCCGGTCACCCGCTCTTGCCTCGCCGTCTCCCTGGAGTACCCCGTGACGATCACCTCTCCCTCTCTCGGCAGCCCCTCCGTCTGGACCGACACGCGGCTGCTGTGCGCGCTGGAAGAAGTGGTCGAGAAGGAGCTGGACCGGCATCTGAAGGTCGCCAAGGACTGGATGCCGCACGAGTACGTCCCCTGGGGCGACGGCCGCAACTTCCCCGGCTTCTTCGAGGACGGGGAGGTCTGGGAGAAGGGCCAGTCCAAGGTCACCGAGATCGGCCGGACGGCACTGGTGGTGAACCTGCTGACGGAGGACAACCTCCCCAGCTACCACCACGAGATCGCCACGCTCTTCGGCCGTGACGGCGCGTGGGGCACATGGGTGCACCGCTGGACCGCCGAGGAGGGCCGGCACGGCATCGTGATGCGCGACTACCTGCTCGCCTCGCGCGCGGTCGACCCCGACAAGCTGGAGCAGTTCCGCATGGCCCACATGAGCGAGGGCTTCGAGTCGGACAACCGGCACTCGATGCTGCACTCCGTGGCGTACGTCTCGTTCCAGGAACTGGCCACCCGTATTTCGCACCGCAACACCGGGCACCAGTCCGGCGATCCGGTCTGCGACCGGATGCTGGCGCGCATCGCGACCGACGAGAACCTGCACATGGTGTTCTACCGGAACCTGCTGAAGGCGGCGTTCGAGATCGCGCCCGACGTGACCATGCAGGCCGTCCGGGACGTCGTGGTGAACTTCCGCATGCCCGGCCACGGGATCCCCGGCTTCGAGCGCGCCGCCGCGCAAATGGCGATCGGGGAGGTCTACAACCTGCGGATCCACCACGACGAGGTGCTCCAGCCGGTGCTCCGTTTCCTGAAGATCATGGACATCGACGGCCTCGGCCCCGACGGCCGCCGGGCTCAGGAGGAACTGGGCCTGTTCCTGGGCGGGCTGGACGCGGAGGCCGCGAAGTTCGACGAGAAGCTGGCGGCGCGCAAGGCCCGGATGGCGACACGGATCGACGCGTAGGGATCTGGAGGGCGCCGTCGTCGCACCGTCGGCGTTCCCCGGTGTCGGTGCCGGACCCCCGGGGCCGGTACGGCGGCTCGCCGGCACCGCAGACGACCGGGGCACCGCAGGCGCGGTCGCGCCGGGCCGGGTGGCGTTCCCGGACGCCGCCCGACGGCAGCGGGACGCCGCGTCCGCCGCTGGTGCCGGGGCTCGCGCTCCGGCACTCCGGGAAGCCGCTAGGGGGTGTTTCGAAAGTCCCGCACAGCACCCACGGCGCCCGGCACGCTCCCCCAGGCTGCTTCGAGCAGGGGGCACCCCCACTCACCGCACCGGCCGAAACCCCGAGTACGTCTGGTACGAGGGCTTTCGTCCGGCACGCCGAGAGCACGCACCGGACACCGCGGGCACCGCACAGGACTTCCGAAACACCCCCTAGGCGGCCTCGTAGTGGTGCGCGTCCGCGCCACGCCATTTCACCCACGCCGGATCGTCGAGCAGGTCCTCGGCGTCGGGCAGTCCCGCCCTGCCGAGGAACTCGATCACGTCCTCGTCGGAGAACGCCACTCCCAGGCTCTCCCCGCGCGCGGTGACCCGGC
>NZ_JBHUDX010000057.1:47925-64238 GCF_042678285.1 Streptomyces caeni | reverse complement strand
GCCGGTACCCGACGGCGGATGAACGATGACAGGGGCCCGTCCGGTCATGTCTCCAGCATCGTCCCGCGGGCCCCGGCGCGCATCCGGACGGACCCGCCACGACCCGCCTTCATACGGTGTCCCTTCATCGGTCCGCCTCGGTGCGCCGCAGGTGCATCCGCTCCTTCTCGGACAGGCCGCCCCAGACGCCGAACCGTTCGTCGTTCTCCAGGGCGTAGGCGAGACACTCGGAACGGATCTCGCAGAGTCCGCAGATGCGCTTGGCCTCACGCACCGAGCTGCCCGGCTCGGGAAAGAAGAAATCGGTCCCCGTCTGCGCGCACAGCGCCTGCTCCTGCCAGGCGATGTCGGACACAGTGATCGCTTCTGTGTGCATGGCCGAGATCGTGCCGAGCGGCGAAAAACGTTCGATCAACGCGGGATCAACGGCTCGCTCGGCAAGCTCCCGCGGCGGTCGGACAACGGCTCCTGATGATGCCCCCGCCGGGCGGGCGGTGCACGGCGGCACGCGGCGGCCCGCAAGAAGGCCGGATCCGCTCGCCCCGAACGCCACGCAAGCCGGTCGTGTCGCTCCGGCGGCACCTGTCGGTGGGCGGTGCGAGACTCGGCAGTGCAGGTAACGGGAACCTCCGAGGAGGGCACTCATGCTCACCACCCGTTTCGTCAACGGCGCCCCCAACTGGCTGGATGTCGGCACCTCCGACCTCGACGGCGCCATCTCCTTCTACGGCGGTCTCTTCGGCTGGCAGTTCCGCTCGGCGGGCCCCGAGGCGGGCGGCTACGGCTTCTTCCAGCTCTCCGGGAAGACCGCCGCCGGCGCCATGCGGACCACCCCGGAGCAGGGCCCGCCGTCCTGGACCGTCTACTTCCAGAGCCCCGACGCCGAGGCCACCGCGAAGGCGGCCGAGCAGGCCGGCGGCAGCGTGCTCGTCCAGCCCGTCGACGTGATGGGGCAGGGCCACATGGCCGTCCTCGCCGACCCGGCCGGCGTGCCGTTCGGGATCTGGCAGCCGGGCCGGACCAAGGGCATCGAGGTGGCCGGCGCCCCCGGCTCGCTGTGCTGGGTCGAGCTGTACACCCTGGACATCGCCCGGGCCGCCGCGTTCTACCACCGGGTACTCGGCTGGGAGACCGAGGGCGTGCCGTTCCCCGGCGGCACCTACACCTGCGTCAACCCCGAGGGGGCCGGCGCGGACTCCATGTTCGGCGGCCTGGTGCCCCTGACCGGCGATCCCGCAAAGGCGCAGTCCGGCGCCCACTGGCTGCCGTACTTCGACGTCACGGACGCCGACGCCACGGTGAGCCGGGCACAGGAGCTCGGCGGCAGCGTCCGGATGCCCGCGACGGACCTCGACGGCGTGGGCCGCATCGCCAGGTTCGCCGACCCCTACGGAGCGCGGTTCGCGGTGCTCAAGAGCGCCCAGCAGCGGGACTGAGGCGCGAGGGAGCCGTCACCTCTTGAAGGCGGAGAATTCATGAGAGCGCTCTCAGTCATAACCCTTGACGCCTCAACTCGCCCTGGAGACAGTGTGGAACACCGCAGGAGCCCACGGGCACGGGCCATCCTGCGCTCCCCCACACACGCCAGGAGACGACTCGTGATATCACGCCGAGTGTTTCTCACCGGAGCCGCCCTCGCCGCCACCTCCCCCGCCTGGGCCGGCGCCCTCGGCCCGGACACCGCCCACGCGGCACCTGCCACCTGCGAACTCGCGCTGCGCAACGCCTCGTTGCCGGGCACGGTCCGCGCCTACGTCACCGGGCACGAGCAGTCGACGGGCGACTGGATGCTGCTGCGGGCCGACGGCAGCGTCTACCGGCCGGCCTCGCCCTCGGCGCCGCAGACCCCGCTGCCCGTGGACTGTGCCATCCCGCTGGGGCCCGCGGGTTCCGCGCCCACCGTGCTGACGCTCCCCCAGATGTTCGGCGCCCGGATCTACTTCGTGCGCGACGACACCCTCGACTTCTTCCTGAACCCGGGACCGGCCCTCGTCGAGCCGGCGTTCGCGACGCCCGCGGATCCCAACTACGCGAAGACGTGGTCGTTCTGCGAGTTCACCTTCAACTCCGCCCAGCTGTACGCGAACATCAGCTACGTCGACCTGGTGACCGCCCTCCCGATCGGACTGGCCCTGGAGGGTGACGCCACCCACACGGTCGCGCCGCTTCCCGGCGGCGCCGTGGACACGATCGCCTCGGGCCTGACCGCGCAGGCCGCCGAGGACGGACAGCCCTGGGACCAGCTCGTGGTCCGCGTCGACGGGAAGGTACTGCGGGTCATCTCCCCGCAGAACCTGATGGCACCGTACTTCGACCAGCCGGACCGGATGCCGTTCCGCGACCTGTGGACCGCCTACGCCGACCAGGTCTGGGACAAGTACCGCAGCACCGACCTGAGGATCGACCTCCAGGGCGGCCGGGGGGTGTTCACCGGCCGGGTCAGCGGTGACACGCTCACCTTCACCGGCGGCCACACCTTCGCCAAACCCACCTCGAAGGACGTCTTCACCTGCAACCACGGGCCGTTCGCCAACAACCCCGGTGACCCCGACGACAAGAAGGCCATCCTCGCCCGCCTGGCCGCCGGCTTCAACCGCTCGCTCATGCTCACCCACCCGGACCAGCCTGGCGGCGCGACCAGCGCCGACTACTACCAGGGCGGCGTGACCAACCACTGGGCGCGCGTGGTGCACGCCAACTCCCCCATCGGGTACGCGTTCCCGTACGACGACGTACGCCCGGACGGCCAGCCCGATGTGTCGGGGGCGGCGTACGACGGGAACCCGAGGCGCTTCACGGTGACGGTCGGCTCCTGACCGCATGCCCGCGGGGCGCGCTCACGCGGACGCGCGTCGCACCAGGGTCGTCGGCAGCACCACGCTGGACGGCCCGCCGCCCACGCCCGGACCACCACCCGGACCACCACCGGGGGCCCCGCCCGGCCCGCCGCCTCGCCGGTCGAGGCCACGCAGCAGCAGCCTGGCCATCAGCCGGCCCATCTCCTCTATGTCCTGACGGATCGTGGTCAGCGGTGGGTCGGTCTGCTCGGCGACCGGCAGCATGTCGTCGAAGCCGATCAGGGCGACGTCGTCGGGCACCCGGCGCCCCTGCGCGCGCAGCACGCGCAGGGCGCCGGACGCGGTCAGGTCGTTGGCGGCGAACACGGCGTCCAGGTCCGGGCAGCGCTCCAGCAGTTCACGCATCGCGCGCTCGCCCCCGGCGGGGGTGAAGTCACCTTCCGCGATCAGCCGCGGATCGGCGTCGACCATGACGTCCCGGAACCCGTCGAACCGGTCCACGGCGGACGTCTGGTCGAGGGCGCCGGTGATGTGCGCGATGCGCCGGCGGCCGAGTCCGACGAGATGTCGTACGGCCTCGCGGGCGCCGCCACGGTTGTCGCTGTCCACGTACACGGCGCTGCGTGCGCCCCCGCCCCAGCCCGGCCGACCGCCGAACACCGTGGGCACCCCGGCGCGCTGGACCAGCTCCGGCAACGGGTCTTCGAGGTGCAGCGAGAAGACGAGCGCACCGTCGACATGACCGCCGGCGAGATACCGGCCGACCCGTGCGTGGTCGGCGCGCCCCTCCGTGAGCAGCAGCACGAGCTGGGCGTCGTGCGCAGTCAGCTCCTTGCTGATCCCGCGCAGTTGCAGACCGAAGAAGGGGTCGGCGAAGACGCGGGTCTCCGGTTCGGCGATCACGACGGCGACCGCGTCGTGCCGCTTGGTCACCAGGCTGCGCGCCGCCTGGTTCGGTACGTAGCCGAGTTCCTCGACGGCCCGGCGCACCCGCTCGGCCAGGGGCTTGCGCACGCCGTCGCCGCCGTTGACGACCCGGGAGACGGTGGCCCGCGACACCCCGGCCCGGGCAGCCACGGCCTCCAGCGTGGGGCGCGGCACGGTGTCGGTCACTTCGGACTCCTCCCCGGCGGTTCCCGATCAGGATAGCCCGGGAGACCGGTGGCGCTGAGAGCGCTTCCGACGAGGAGGAGCCCGCATGTCACGGACGTCTGTGCGGCGCCTGATGACCGTGCGTGTCGGGGCCGGTGTGCGGGTCGTACCCGGGAATCGTCCCGTCCGGCTTCTTCACCAGGAACATCCCGGTCATCCCCATGTCGGCGTGGCTCTGGACATGGCAGTGGTACATCCATGCGCCCGCTCCGACCCCCTCCCCCGCGATCACCTGGAAACCGAAGGAGTCCCCGGGTCCCACGATCTTGTTGTCGACGACGCGGCTCCCGTCGTCCGGGCCGGTGAGCATTCCGGTGCGGTTGTCCGCCCAGCGGTGCCCGTGCAGGTGGAAGGTGTGGTAGTGGTCCCCGTGGGTGATCATCACGAACTCGACGCGGTCGCCGGCCGTCGCCTCGAAGTCGGGCCCGAAGCGCACCCGGTTGTTGATCACCATGTCGTTGAACACGATCGTGTGCGTCCTGTCGGGCAGGACATCACCCTTGCGGCGTACGATCACCGGCCCGTACAGACCTTTGTGCACGCCGCCGGTGCCGTGCTCCGTGCCGACGACGTGGTCGTGGTAGTTCCAGTACCCCGCGCTGCCCGCCCGCCAGGTCCCGTCCGCGCGGCGACCGGGGGTGTGGGTGCGCCAGGTGTAGGTGCGGGTGTCACCCGGCTGCACATCGCTCCTGGTCCACTTGGTGCCGTCGCTGGAGATCTCGTAGTCCAGCCCGTGCACATGCAGGCTGGCCGCCACGTCCATGGTGTTCTCGAACTCGATGTGAAGCGTGTCGCCCTCGACGAGTTCGATCAGCGGGCCGGGAACGGTCGCCTTCCCCTTGGCGAGGCCGTACCCCATCTGCCCGCCGTCGAGCTTCTCGGCGTACAGCTTGATGTGTCTGACCTCGCCGCCGGCGGGTGCGGTCCGCAGCGGGCCGCCGACGGCCGCGGCCTCTGTACCGATGGACAACGATGTTGCGACGGCTGCACCACCAAGCAGCATCCCTCGGTTGAAACTGCGTCTGTCCATGCCGAACTCCCCATGCCACGACGGAATTCACGGAGACGAGCCGCTGAGACGAACGAGGGGGACGGTAGCGGCATGCCCGCAGTTTATCCACATCAAGGACAAAGTTGTTGTATTGCGGTCATACCCATTGGCGAGTCGCGCAAAGGCGTCTGGTTTCCTTGGCCCTGTTGCCGTGACCGACGACGGGTGGTCGACCACATGCGGCTCAGAGCGACCAGATCGGCGAGCCGTACGGCGCCTGGTGACCGCCCCGACGGACGCGTACTGTACATCGGCCGCGGCAGGGACGCCTCCCAGCCGGTGGTCACCGACTGGAACGATCCGGACATCGGCAAGGGCAAGGGCCAGTTCCACGTCTACGAACCCAAGGCCGGAAAGGTCACGCCGGCGGGCGAGTTGACCGTGCGGCAACCGCGGCCGGCCGTACCGCATGGGCGGCAAGCAGCCCTACCGTGACCGCAATCTGCCGGATCCGTCGCAGCCGCTCGGCTGATACGACTGCGACCGTCCGAGGAACGAGTCCCCGAACAACGACGGTCTGGTCGGCCTGCCGCCGGTCACCGGCGACAACATCTGGTACTCGCCCCAAGGGGGCGGCCCGGAGTACTCGCGCGACGCGAACGGGATCCCCTCGTACAAGGAGGAGGAGGCCACGTATCTGCCCCAAGGCTCAAGGGCGGCGGGCAGGCCGCGATGAACGGTCCGGTCCACCGCTACGGCCCGGATGGCGCCAGCGACGTCAAGTGGCCCGCCCACTGGGATGGCAAGTGGTTCGTCGGCGACTTCCACGACGCCGACCAGCCGCGTGACGCCGTGCTCGTGGACCCGAGGAACCAGGGCGAGGGCGGGCTGCCGGTGCACGCGGAGTCGCTGAAGAGGATCGTCCCGACCGGCAACGACGGCATCAAGAACCTCATGGACTGGAAGTTCGGCCCGGACGGCGCACTGTATGTCCTCGACCACGGGCGCGGCTTCTTCACCTCGGACGCCAAGTCGGCGCTGTGGCGGGTCACCTACACCGGTGGCGGTCCCACCCCCGCCGCCGGCCGACCGGTCAGGAGGGGCACATCTTGGGCACCGGGAGTCCGCAGTGGTCACGGAGCCGAAGGCCCGCCCGGCCTCCCCCGGTCTCCCGGCGCGCCCTCCCGCCGGGCACGGCTCGGCTGCACCCGCTTCGGCTCGCCCGGCATCTTCGGATGCTCCGGCGGATACGGCAGATCGCCGAGGCCGTGGTCGTGTTCGTCGCGTCGCGCCAGTTCGAGCAGCGTCTCGATGGAGAAGGAGTGGTCGTCCATATCGGCGTGTACGTCGCCGAGTTCGGCGAAGCGGCCGGGCATGCTCGCCAGGTCGAAGTCACGGGGGTCCGCGTCCCCCACCTCCTCCCAGCGCAGCGGCGCGGACACGGGGGCGTGCGGCTGGGGGCGCACGGAGTAGGCGGAGGCGACGGTGCGGTCGCGGGCGGTCTGGTTGTAGTCGACGAAGATCTTCGCGCCACGTTCCTCCTTCCACCAGGCGATGGTCACCTGCTCCGGCATGCGGCGCTCCAGTTCCCGTCCGACGGCGATCGCGGCGCGGCGCACCTGGGTGAAGGTCCAGCGCGGTTCGATGGGCACGAAGACGTGCAGCCCCCGGCCGCCGGAGGTCTTGGGCCAACCGCGCAGCCCGCCGAACTCGTCGATTACCGCCCGCAGTTCGTGGGCGGCACGCACCGCGTCGGCGAAGTCGGTGCCGGGCTGCGGATCGAGGTCGATGCGGAGTTCGTCGGGGCGGTCGACGTCGTCGCGGCGCACCGGCCACGGATGGAAGGTGAGCGTGCCGTACTGCGCGGCCCACACCACGGCGGCGACCTCCGTGGGACACATCTCGTCGGCGCTGCGGCCGCTGGGGAAGGTGATGTGGGCGGTGGGGATCCAGTCGGGCATGTTCCTGGGCGCCCGCTTCTGGAAGAAGGACTCACCGGTCACACCGTCCGGGTAGCGCTCCAGGGTGGTGGGACGGTTGCGCAGGGCACGCAGGATCCCGGGGCCGACGGCCAGGTAGTACCGGGCGAGGTCCAGCTTGGTGAAGCCACGTTCCGGGAAGAAGACCTTGCCGGGGCTGGACAGCCGCACCGTCCTGCCCGCCGCTTCCAGCTCCATCGCATCACCCATGCCAGCCACGGTAGGCGTGTGGTACCTCCCTCGCACACCGGGCGGATCCCCCCGCTCGGCCGCAGAATCAAAGGCATGGACCTGCCGGTGATGCCGCCCGTGAAGCCGATGCTCGCCAAGCCCGTGGCGAGCATCCCGCCGGACATGCAGTACGAGGCGAAGTGGGACGGATTCCGGGCCGTCGTGTTCCGTGACGGTGCGGAGGTCGAGCTGGGAAGCCGCACGGGAAGGCCGCTGACCAGGTACTTTCCTGAGCTGGTGGAGGCGTTGCGGGAGCGGCTGCCGCACCGGTGCGTGGTGGACGGCGAGATAGTCGTCGCACGGGAGGGCCACCTCGACTTCGACGCGCTGACCGAGCGGATCCACCCGGCCGACTCGCGGGTGCGGATGCTCGCGCAGAAGACCCCGGCGTCGTTCGTGGTGTTCGATCTGCTGGCGCTGGCCGACGCATCGCTGCTCGACGTCCCGCTGAGCGACCGGCGCGCCCTGCTGGAACGGGAGCTGTCGGGCGTGACGCCGCCAGTCCACCTGGCGCCGGCGACGACCGACCGCGCGGTGGCCGAGCAGTGGTTCCAGCGGTACGAGGGCGCGGGCCTGGACGGGGTGATCGCCAAGCCGCTCTCCCTTCCGTACCGTCCGGACCAGCGCGTGATGTTCAAGATCAAGCACGAGCGCACGGCGGACGTCGTGGTGGCGGGCTACCGCTTCCACAAGAGCGGCCCAGTCGTGGGGTCGCTGCTGCTCGGGCTGTACGACGACCGGGGTGCCCTCCAGCACGTGGGCGTGTCCGCCGCGTTCCCCATGAAGCGGCGCGCGGAGCTGGTGGAGGAGCTGGAACCGCTGCGGATGGAGGACGCCGCGGGCCATCCGTGGGCGGCCTGGTCGGACGAGGTGGCGCACGAGACGGCCCGGCTGCCGGGGGCGCCCAGTCGCTGGTCGGGGAAGAAGGACCTGTCCTGGGTGCCGCTGCGGCCCGAGCGGGTGGCGGAGGTGGCGTACGACCACATGGAGAACGGGGTGCGGTTCCGGCACACGGTGCGCTTGCGCCGCTGGCGCCCGGACCGCACGCCCGAGAGCTGCACCTACGAACAGCTGGATGAACCGGTGCGCTACGACCTCGCGGAGATCCTCGGCTCCCCTGACTGAACGCTCCACCGGCAGCCTCCCGCAAGCCGCCCTCCGGCTGAGCCGCCCGTCCCGCCGGGCCTCCCGTCCCGCCTGGCAACCCCTCCCGCCGAGCCGTTCGGGCCTCCTCGGCGGCAGGTCCGAGTCCGGACGGATCGAGTATGGCCCCCGATGAACGGATAAGCGCACAATTGAAGCCACGGGGCACTCGGTGGAAGCGGTGGGCATGCGACGGAACGCGCGGATGCGGCGCGGTGTGACGGCGGCGGCGCTGCTCATCGCCGCCGCGGTGGGGGGATCCCTGGTGGCGGGCTGCAGCACGGGCGGCGGGTCCCCGGACGGGAGGGACGAGCAGCAGTCGCGGCCCCCGGGCGACGGGGGCCGAACCTCCGCCCCGCCCACAGGCCCGGTACTCGCGGTGAAGATCGACAATGTGCCCGCGGCGCGCCCGCAGACGGGGCTGGAGCAGGCGGACGTCATCTACGCCGAGCAGGTCGAGGGCGGTCTGAGCCGGCTGATGGCGGTGTTCGCGACGAAGCTGCCGAAGGTGGTCGGGCCGGTGCGCAGCGCACGCGAGTCGGATCTGGAACTGCTGCGCCAGTTCGACGAGCCGACGCTGGCCTTCTCCGGGGCGCAGCACAAACTCCTGCCGCTCATCGACAAGGCGCCGCTGACCCCCGAGCCGCCCGAGAAGAACACGGGCGCCTACTTCCGCGGCTCCGGCAGGGCCGCGCCGCACAACCTCTATCTGCGGCCCCGGCTGCTGATGGCGTCCCCGCCCGGGGCCGCCGCACTGACGACGGGCTTCCGCTTCGGCGCCGCACCGGCGGGCGGCACTCCGCAGACCACGCGCACGGTCCGCTTCCCGTCGGCCCGCTTCACCTTCACCTGGTCCGCGGGGCAGCACCGCTGGCGGGTGACGATGGACGGCACCCCGACGGTGACGACGGACGGCGCGCGGGTGGCCCCGGCGACGGTGGTGGTGCAGTACGTGCGGGTGCGCGCCTCACGCTTCCACGACGTCCTCGGCAGCAACTCCCCGTACTCGGAGACCGTGGGCTCGGGGAAGGCCGACGTGCTGCGCGACGGGCGGGTGTTCCACGTCGACTGGCGGCGCGCCTCGGCCGAGGACGGCACGCGGTTCACCGCGGCGGACGGCAGGCCGATGACCTTCGCGCGCGGACAGGTGTGGGTGGTGCTGGCCCGGGCATGACCCGTAGGCGGTCGGGGTGCCCGTTCCTGCGCCGCGACCCGCGAGTGGCCTCGCTACGCCCGGCGGCCCCGTCGGCGGTCGGCCGCCTCGGCCGCGTCCTGCCGGGCGGCGACGAGCGCCCGGCGTGCCTCCTCGGCCGAGCCGAATCCCAGGGCGGCCGCGATCGCCTCCCAGGCGACGCCTCCCGCGAGCAGCGCTTCCACGGCGGCGCCGACGGCGACCACGGACTGGCGCCGGGCGCGGTCGAGTTCGGCGAGGGTGCGCAGCAGGTCGGGGGCCGTGGCGGCGCTCGTGAGACCGCCCTGCGCCGCATGCCGCGCCTGGTCGGCCGTGACCCACCAGTCGGCGGAGGTGTGCGGGGAACGGGTGGCCACGGTCCGGTCCACGGTGGTGCCGCCTTCCTTCGCTGAGACGCATGTCGGGCGCTGCGAGGGCTGCCAGTCTAGTCGCCCGTCCGCATCACGGTGTGCCAAGTCCGCTGAACGGACGAGCCGCCCCGGCGGCGTGCGGTCACACCCCGGCCGCCGCGAGGGGATCCGGTGGGCCTGCCGGGCCCATCGGACGGCGCAGTTCCTCGGCCGCGTCCGAGACGCGCCGGATGAGTTCGATGAACAGGGTCTGCTCGTCGGCGGACAGCGGGGCCAGGAGGACCTGGTTCATCCGGGCGGTGCGCACCGTCAGCCTGCGGTGCGTCCGCGTGCCCTCCTGGGTGAGGCGCAGCAGGAAGCGGCGGCCGTCCTGGGGGTCGCGCACCTTGTCGAGGAGGCCGCGGCGGCCGAGCCGGCTGATCACCTCGGCGATGGTGGACCGGTCGAGGCCCACCCGCTCCCCGACCGTGCGCTGGTCGAGGCCCGGCTCGGCGACGAGGGCGTTCAGGACCGCGAACTGCGGCGAGGTGATCTCCTCGGAGACCATCGTGTTCCACAGCAGGTAGTGGGCCTGCTGCAGCCGCCGGGCCAGGTGCCCGGGCTGGGTGGAGAGGTCCACCACGACCATGTGCACTCCCCTGGTCATTTGGTTCGTGCACTGAACGATACCCCGGGAGGCAGGCCCGTCCACCGAGGGAAACGTTGATCGGATCCGGTGTTCTCCGCGGTATTGACGCTTCCGTACCGGCGATGACAGCGTGAGAAAACCTTGAACAGTTAATCAGTGCCCTGACCAACTGCACGTTCGAGCGCCGCACAGGATGCCTGGAAAGAGGGGTCTTCACGGATGGACAAGGTGGTCGCCACGGCCCTGGAGGCGGTGGCCGACGTGCCGGACGGCGCGTCGCTGGCGGTGGGCGGCTTCGGCCTGAGCGGTGTGCCGAACCTGCTGATCCAGGCGCTGCACGAGCGGGGTGTCTCCCGGCTGTCGGTCGTGTCGAACAACTGCGGGGCTATGGAGTCCGGCCTTGCCGTGCTGCTCGCGGCCGGGCGGATCACCCGGGTGACCGGCTCGTACATCGGGGCGAACAAGGAGTTCGCGCGCCAGTACCTGGCCGGGGAACTCGAGGTGGAGCTGATCCCGCAGGGCACACTGGCCGAGCGGCTGCGCGCCGGCGGGGCGGGAATCCCGGCCTTCTACACCCCGGCGGGCGTCGGGACGCAGGTCGCCGAGGGCGGACTGCCGTGGCGCTACGACGGGCAGGGCGGCGTCGCGCTCGCCTCGCCGCCGAAGGAGGTACGGGAGTTCGACGGCGTGCAGTACGTGCTGGAGCGCGGTATCCGCACCGACTTCGCCCTGGTCCGGGCGGCCAGGGGGGACCGTCACGGGAACCTCGTGTTCCACAGGTCGGCCCGCAACTTCAACCCGCTGGCGGCGATGGCGGGCACGGTGACCGTCGCCGAGGTCGAGGAACTGGTCGAGCCCGGCGGTATCGACCCCGACGCGGTGCACCTGCCGGGGATCTTCGTGCAGCGGGTGGTGGCGCTCACGCCCGAGCAGGCGGCGGACAAGAAGATCGAGAAGAGGACGGTTCGCTGACCATGGCGTGGACGCGTGAGGAGATGGCGGCCCGGGCCGCACGCGAGATGAGGGACGGCCAGTACGTCAATCTCGGCATCGGCCTTCCGACGCTGATCCCCAACCACCTCCCGGACGACGTGGAGGTGGTGCTGGAGTCGGAGAACGGAATCCTGGGCACCGGTCCCTATCCCGCCGAGGACGAGGTCGACCCCGACCTGATCAACGCCGGCAAGGAGACCGTCACCGTCCTGCCCGGCGCCTCCTTCTTCGACTCGGCGCTGTCGTTCTCGGTCGCGGATCTGGCCGGGCTGGTGCTCGCGCTGGCGGACGCCCTCGGCATCGAGCGGTTCGCGTACGCCGGGGTGTCGCTCGGCGGCGCGATCGGTCTGCATCTGGCCGTGCACCATCCCGAGCGGGTCTCGTCGCTGGCCGTCATCTGCTCGTCCGCGCACTTCAACGGGTCCAGGCCCTGGGAGGAACGCGCGGCACTGGTCCGCCGTGAAGGGCTGGGGCCGGTCTCGGCGACCGCCGGCTCGCGCTGGTTCACGCCCGGGTTCACCGTGCCCCGGCTCCTGCGGGACCACCGTGAGGCGGACCCGGCGGCGTACGCCGCCTGCTGCGACGCGCTGGCCGCGTTCGACATCCGCGACCGGCTGCCGTCGATCGGCACGCCGACGCTGCTGATCGCGGGCCGCGAGGATCCGGCGACGCCGCCGGCGCATCTGCGGGAGATCGCGGACGCGGTGCCCGGCTCGGCCCTGGTCGAGATCCCCGGCGCCTCGCACCTGGCGCCCGCCCAGTGTCCGGAGGCCGTCCTGACGGCGCTGCGGGCGCATTTCTCGGGAACCGTGGGGCGTGGCACGCAGGTGCGCCGCCAGGTCCTCGGCGATGCGCACGTGAACCGGGCGCAGTCGGGCGCGACCCCCTTCACCTCCCGGTTCCAGGACTTCATCTCCCGCTACGCGTGGGGCGAGATCTGGACCGACCCGACCCTGTCCCGCCGCGAACGCAGCATGATCACTCTGACGGCGCTGGTCGCGCACGGTCACCACGACGAGCTGGCCCTGCACGTCCGGGCGGCCCGCCGCAACGGTCTGACAGCGGAGGAGATCGGCGCGGTCCTGCTGCAGACGGCGGTCTACTGCGGTGTACCGGCGGCGAATTCGGCGTTCGCGGTGGCGCAGCGGGTCCTCACGGAGATGGACCCTGAGCCGGGCACGGAGCAGGACACGGACGAGGGCACGAGGCAGGACGCCGCCCAAGGCCGACCCCGCCGGCCGTAGCCCCACCGGTGTCCCTCACGCACCCGCGCCTGGCTCTGGCTCTGGCCTGGGGCTCATGCCGAGCACCCCGCCGTCCACCCGGAGAGCGGACCCTGCGGCGTCCGGTGCGTGCGATCGCACGGCGGAGGGTCGCCCTCGTACGGAGAACCACGCACCGAGGGCGAGGCCACGGCTTCGTCGCCGGCCTGGCCTCCTCGGCCGAGGCGCGCCGGCTCGGCACGGAGGTGGCCGCCGCGCACCCCGGCTGGACGTCCCGCTCAACAACGCGGGGGTGGGCGGCGGCACGCCCGGGTCCGGTCGCGAGGTCGGCCCCGACGGGCACGAGCTGCGCCTAGCGGTCGGCTGCCGCTCCCCGGGGCCCACGGTGCTCACTCGCGCCCTGCTGCCGGCGACGCCGCTATCCGTGCACCAGCGCGGCCTCCGCCCGGGCCGTCAAACCGTCCGCGCCGCAGGACCGTGCGAGCGTCAGACCGCGCTCGAGGTCCTCGGTCGACCGGGCGGCGATTCCGTACTCGACACGTGCCACGGCGTGTTCGTAGGCGCACGGCGACGCCTCCAGAAACGTCACCGCCCTGGCGTACAGGGCGACGGCACGCTGTCCGGTCTCCAGGTCGGCGGCGAGACGGAGTGCCTCCCCGATCGCGGTGTCGGTGCCGAAGAGTTCGGCCTGCCGGCGGGTGAGGGCCACCAGTCCCGCGGCACGGCACGGATCGTCGGCGGCCAGGGCGCGGGCGAGATCGCCGGCCCAGGGTGCCACCACGGTGTTGTGGCCGCGTCCGGCGGACGCCTTCTCGGCGGCCTCGAGTTCGTTGACGCCCTCCTCGGTCCGGCCGACGGCCAGGAGCAGCCGGCCGCGCACGGAGTGGTTGTCGGGCAGGGTGATGGTGGAGGGGTAAGGCGGTGCGAATCCGTACTGCTCGGCGACCGACCACGCCTCCTCGATGTGCCCGCGGGCGAGCAGGGTGTCGACGAGGCCGCAGGTCGCGGACCAGTGCAGGGGTAGTCCGCGGCCGACACGCTCCGCGATGCGCAGTGACGAGCGCAGGGATGTCTCCGCCTCCACGAGGCGGCCGCGTCTGCGGTGCCCGAGTCCGACATAGGCGTGGGCCAGGGCGAGGTGGCCGCCGCTCCAGCCGGCGGACTCGTAGGCGCGCAGACCTTCCGTGAACAGGCTCTCGGCCCGGTCGAGCCGGTCGGTGTAGGCGTACGCGTTGCCGAGCATCAGCAGCAGTTCGATGCCCCATTCGCTGTCGGTCCAGCCGAGTCCGGGCGCGAGGCGGCCGTTGACGAGGGCGCGGTCGCACAGTTCCACGACCTCCTCGGCGTTCTCGCCATGGGTCATGGCGTCGAAGCCGCGCAGGATGAGCAGCGCACGCTCGGAGTTGTCCTTGCCGGTGCAGGTGCGGGCGAGCTCGGCCAGTTCCCGGGAACGGGCCGGGGATTCCTCCTCCGCCGCGTGGATGCCCTCCCACATGTGGTGGACGGCACGCAGCCGCATCCGGGCCGGACCCTCCGGCAGCCGGGCCGCCTCCGCGTCGATGGTGCGGACGGCCTCGTCCAACTGGTCGTTGTGCAGCAGGGCCTGGGAGAGGCGGTGGACGGCGTCCACCCGTTCGTCGCCCTCCAGGCCGGGCATGGCGAGGGCCGCCTGGAGGTAGTCGATGGTGGTGGCGGGCGAGGTCAGCAGCGTGGCGCAGCCCAGTTCGTAGAGCACGTGCGGGTGGATCTCGGGCAGCGGCGGCTCCACGAGGGCGCGCTCCAGACAGCGGCGGGCCGCCTCGGGGGCGCCGACGGCGAGGTGTTCGCGCGCGGCCTGGCGCATCTGCTCGACGAGTTCCTCGTCGTCGTCCGGGTGGACTTCGAGGAGATGGCGGGATGCGGCCGCCGCGCCGAGTCCGGAGTCGGTGACGACCTGAGCGGCGATGCCGTGCATCGCGGTGCGCAGTCCGTCGGGGATGGAGCGGTAGACGGCGCTGGCGATCAGAGGGTGCACGAACTCCAGCTCTCCGTCGTCCGTCTGACGGCTCGCAGGATCGCTCTCGGTGAGGATGCGGGCCGCGCTGAGGAGTTCGGCGCAGCGCCGCGCCTCATCGGGGCGCAGCGTGGCGAGCCGGGCCACCAGGTCCACGGTGATGCCGGAGCCGAGGATGGCCGCGGCCCAGGCGAACCGGGTGGCCTCTATGCCGAGGCTCTCCAGGCGGGCGACGAGACCGTTGCCGCGGGCCGAGCGGTTCAGGGCGCGCAGTTCGGCGGCCGAATCCTCGACCGGCGCGAGCTGGCTGTCCTGCACCTTGGCGAGGAGTTCGACGGTCTCGTACGGATTGCCGCCGGTCACGGCCCACACCTCGCGGCAGAACGGGGCGTCGGCGTGCTCGCCGACGGTGGCCCGGGTGAGTCCGGCGGTCGCCTCGGGGGTGAGCACGCTCAGCGTGCTGACCGGGCGGCGGGCGGCCGCGGTGATCGTGTCCAGATGGCGGCCGCTCTCGCCGGTGGCCTCGCCGGGCCGATGGGCCACCACGACGAGCACGCGCAGTTCGCCGAGGCGTTCGCAGAACGCGGCCAGCCAGTGGAGGGTCTCCTGGTCGGCCCAATGGGCGTCGTCGACGAGCAGCACCAGCGGCCACTCCCGCTTGGCCAGCCGGGACACGGCGACGACCAGGCCGTCGTACACGCCCTGTGGGTCGGCCTGCCGGTCGCCGGGGGCCGTTATGCCGAGGGCCGGGCCGGCGATGTCGTACCAGTCGCCCAGGTACTCCCGCGCCTCCGTCGGCATCAGCGAGACGAGCGCGGGCTGCAGCAGTTGCCGCACGACATTGAAGGGGACGGATGTGACCGTCTCGCCGCCCCGGGCCGACCAGACCGTGCAGCCGCTCTTCTCGGCGATGCGGCGTGCCTCGGCGAGGAGCGCGGTCTTGCCGATGCCGGCCTCTCCACTGAACACGAGCAGGCTCCCCGGCTCCGACGGCGAGGCGTCGTCGCGCAGGGCGTCGACCGCCTCGGTGATGGCGGCGAGTTCCGCGTCGCGTTCCCACAGGGAAGCCGAGGCGGCCCCGCCGGGCCGTGCCTCCGTCATCCCGGTACCTCCCCAGGTCGCCCAAACGACGTACGGACATTGAGCCTAGCCGTCCGGGAGCCGCGGTGGAGCCCGCTCGGTGCACCTGTTGCCGTGATGGGTGATGCGTCGCCTCCCGAGGCGACGCCGCACGCCACCGGCGGCCGGCCCGGGAGCGGGGCGGCACCCCGCAACGCGTCTTCCTCCCGCTCCGGCCCTCTCATCCCTCTTTCACACACGCCTCATACGGTGGGTCCATGACGCAGGTGACTCCGCCCGGGTGGTATCCCGACCCCGGGCAGACAAGTGACGGTCCCGCCACCGAGCGCTGGTGGGACGGCAAGGCATGGACGGACCGGACCCGCCCCGTGGATCCGGCCGTCTCCTGGGGTCCGCCGGCGCAACCGCCGGGCGCCGGCGCCGAGGCGGGCGGGCCGTTCGCCGCCGCCCCGTATCCGGGTGCCCGGCCCGCCTCCGCGCGGCGCGGGGTGCGGACCGGGCCCGCCGTGGCGGCGGCGGCCGTGCTCGCCGCCGGCATCGGCGGGGGGGTGTACGCGCTG